>JAAVAY010000094.1 GCA_014803815.1 Allobaculum sp.
ATCAAAAACGTAGCGAAGAAACTGAATCTCAGACCTCGGAAGAAACTCAATTTTTCTAACCCGAAAGATGAGTTCTTCAGACAAATCGCTAATTTTGCACTTGCCAGTTGAACCTGCGACCGATGCTTCCCACAACTGTCCTACCATTATCACGATGCTATCACAAGCTGGCTGGAGAAAGCCGGCATTGACAAGCCCGTGACCTATCACACGAGCAGGCATACTTTCGCAACCCTCTGTCTTACTGCCGGAATAGATATCTATACGACGAGTCAGTTGCTCGGTCACACCACCATACGCCATACACAGCGTTATGCCCGGATTATCAACAGTAAGAAAGATGATGCGGTGTCAATGTTGAATGACATATTCTGAGAGTTATAAAGAAGTCAGTCAGTCGCAGCGTATATATAATATGACTGAACCAAAATATTAAGATTTATCTATGATTTCATCAGTCGGTCAGTCAGTGTGTATATATAATGCGACCAACCACTAATAGGATAACGAATTTTATCAATGCAAAAACATACAGGAATATACAATCATTACCGTAAAGAAACGAAAAATATTTCCCGAAAATGAGCGGAGATCTAATCTGCGCTTTATTCTCGCGCCACACAGTCCGCCCCTCACTTGGTACGGACTAAGCCCTTAGGTATCTATACCGCTTCCGTCCGGGGGCGTTTTTTTATAATTAAAACATAAGAACATGACCATAAAACAAGCTATAAAGAGTTTAGTCTCTTTTTTTTCATAGACTATGCCTTGACTACAGGGATAGTATCAAGCTGCCCTATGACTGTCTTTACTGGCTACTTAAAGAAGCTCATCGTGAATATCAGGCCAATGTACCAACCAGCAAGATGACATTGCGAGTATTCGCCCGTCAGTTTATTGCTTCTCACAAACATGGTGAAAGTACATCATCAACAGGTAGAAATAACTATAACGAGGCATTGAGCATGGTGCATCTGCTCCTTACGGAGCGGCATGACCTCGTAGCATTATTCTTCGGCTCTCCCGAACTGAAGAATAGTGACATTGAAAGAATGATGAAATTGGTCTATACTGAGAGTCGAATTGAATCAAATGGAGAAATTACTGTCCGTAATCCACTCAGCTGCACGCTCGGAGAAAAGGACTGGCCTGTGATAATGGAGTGTGTCAACAAGACACAACTGTTCAAGAGAGATGTCACAGAGGAAGAAATCAAGAATCTGCTTTTAGGAACGCTTAAAGAGCCTTTGATCGCTAATAATCTTAAAGGTATCTGCTATCTGTTTGATGCTCTCAGTGTTGGCACATTCATAACCAGTCAATGGCAGACACCTCTTGCAAAAAGCGAGTCCATCAAGTCTGGAAAGAGTGATAAGTTTGTGACAACTACCAATCTCAGCACCACACTTTCCCGCCTCAAAAGTAAGAATCCGATGCCGTTTCAGACGGATATAAATCTATTGGTTGATTATCTCACCGATAAAACTAACTCAAAAACGCAATAATCTGGTTCTAAGTGTGATAGTTTTGTGATAGCACTCAACTATCACACTTTTTATGTTGATTCCTTTCATTTTCGGCTGTTACTTTGCAGTCGAAAATTTTCATAAATGGAGGTCATGAACTCCCAATGTCGAACAATAAAATATCGGACACAATGAGTGATCATAAACAGGAGGAAAAGGAAAAAAGCTGGGGCGAAAGATGCTCCTACAAGCTCGATATGGTGCTGTCACGGCTCGACAGGATAGTGTCTATGCTGTTCCATACAAAAGCCGTGTTGACCACCGAAGAAGCGGCGATGTATCTCGGAATTACAACCGGACATCTGTACCGGATGGTAAGAAAGTTCAATATTCCGCACACTCGGCCGACCAACGGCAAGATATATTTCAGAAAGGAAGAGCTTGACCGATGGATAGCGTCAAGAACCGAGGTCTCGGAAACATTAGAGACATCAGATACCGGGTCTGCCGGCGATGAGAAGGACGCTGAAGCACCGATGACAGACATGTATATAAACTAAAACCAGGAAACATTATGGCATCAGAGTTTATAGAAACAATGCAGAAATTGGAGGAGACAGCACGGCTCCTTTCCAAGATGGGGCCGGTGTCTCTTGATGAAGCCGTGTCCCAGATCAGGACAATCAGTGACTTTATAAACCGCTATGGTGATATGGGTCCGATACTCGAACACCTCAAGGAAATAGAATCAAAATTCTTCATGCTGAAGGAGATGATGACACTGGACGAGGCCGCCGAATATCTGGGCGCGTCAAAAAGTCTGCTGTACAAGATGACAGCAAGTCGAGGTATCACACACTACAAACCTAACGGCAGGGTCGTATACATTGACAGAAAGGATCTCGACGAACTGCTCCGTACCAATCCTGTATATTCAAAAAAAGCATTGGAGCGTCAGGCTATAGCTGCTACCATGGAGCAGAATCCGGATAAAACAAAGAGAAAGAAAGGAGCTGCAAAATGAAAGAGAGTAAAATTCCATTCGACCGTGTTATGAAGCCGGAACGAGAGCTTACGCAGGAAGAAAAGGACACACAGGAGAAGTTCAGACGTTTTCTTGAACATATCCGGGTAAAAGCAACAGACCACTTCGTATATCCCCCGGAGATACTGACGGTAGATGAGATAACGATTGCCACAGTTGGCAATTTCAGCGCATCGGTCGGAAAACCTAAATCCCGTAAGACGTTCAATGTTTGCGCCATAGTAGCAGCGTTACTGTCCGGCAAGAAAGTATTGAACTACAAGGCAAAACTTCCTCAAGGCAAAACAAAGGTCCTGTACGTCGATACCGAACAGAGCCGTGTTCATTGTCATAAGGTGCTTGACCGCATATTGCGTCTTGCGAATCTGCCCACAGACAATGATAACTCGCAGCTTGACTTCCTGATGCTCCGTGAGTTCACACCGGTTGAGCGGAGAAATATCATTGATATGGCGCTTGAGGATGAGCCGTCAATCGGTTTTGTTGTGATAGACGGTGTGAGAGACCTTATAAGCGATATAAATTCCCCGGGAGAATCTGTCAACATAATCAATGACCTCATGCGGTGGACAAATGTATACAACATACATATTCACACTGTCCTCCATCTCAACAAGTCCGACGATAACACTAGAGGCCACATCGGAACCGAACTGAACAACAAGGCCGAGACTGTATTGAAAGTTGTAAAGAATACATTGTCCCCCAGTATCAGCGAGGTGCTTCCGATGATTACGAGAGAGCGTGAGTTTGACAGCTTCGCTTTCAGGATCAATGCAGACGGACTTCCCGAAAAGGTCGATGATTATGTGAACGAGGAAGAAAACGTGACTCTTGAATCAATCACAGTTTCCATGCATGGGAAAGCATTGTCAGCCGTATTCTCTGAAAACAAGACATTGGCATATGGCGAGCTTATAGACTCTCTGAAGCAGGAATACGGTATAATCGGATTCAAGAGGGCCAGGACAAGTTTTGTCGGACTGGTCAAATTGCTCACCAATGTCGGAGTGATTGTCAAGGAAGGCAAGAGATACCGATACCAGCCTGACAATATTAACCATATAAAGGACTGAACCATGAAATACGACTTTGCGGAAATCAAGGCGATACCCATAATGGTATTTCTTGAGCGACTTGGTGTGCGTCCCGTCAGAAACTATACCGATTATGCCCTCTACCATGCTCCTTATCGGAAAGACATACACCCATCCTTCAAGGTAAGTAAGAAAAAGAACCGATGGTATGACCTTGCTACTATGGAAAGCGGTGACATAATCGACCTTGGAAAATTAATATATGGCACTACTGACATTATTACGGTGATAGAACGTATGCATGTCCATGACGGCAGGTTGACAGTCCGTGACCATACCCGGAAGGAGAAAATCAAGGAAGATCCGTTCGCGCCGTTTATGGATGTCAAAGCACTTCCACTTGCCGCAAGACCGTTGCTATCCTATCTGACAAGCCGTGCTATCGATGTTGAGATTGCCGTGCGCTATTGCGTGGAAATCCATTACAGACTTGGGCCTCGAGAGTATTATGCATTAGGATTCGAGAATGTACGTCATGGATTTGAAGCGAGAAATCCCTCTTTCAAAGGGTGTATCGGTCCGAAAGACATATCACTAATACGTCAGCATGAGGCAAACAATGACATCACAATCTTTGAAGGCTTCATGGATTTTCTCTCTTATCTGACCCTTAGTAAGCGAGGCGATCTGCTCGGAATATCCGAAACTATGGATTTCCTGGTTCTCAACTCCGTCAGCAACCTACGCCGGGCCATGTCGTGGTTGGAGCATTACCAGACAGTCACCTGCTGTCTTGACAACGATGATGCCGGACGTAAAGCCGTTGATACTCTTGGAGAAGCCCGGGACGGTATCTTCGATGTCTCAGGGGTGTATGCCGGCTACAAAGATCTGAACGACTTTTTGAGGAAGAAGCCGTATTGCCCGTAAGTAAAGTCGGCGAACATCATCTATTTCCTAAAACTGTCACATGTGACAATTTTAGGAAATAGAATTTTGCCATTTGAGAAAAAACAACTAATTTTGTACTCCCTAAAAGTGGCACAAATGCCATTTTTAGGAAATAGACATGGTTATAGCGAGAAATACATATCTGAATCAACTTATTGCCGGACGTAAAAATGGTCTCATAAAGATAGTTACTGGAATTAGACGATGCGGCAAGTCATTCCTGTTGTCAAAACTGTTTGCAGACTTTCTTGTCTCAGATGGTGTCTCTCGGAATCATATCATCCACATCCCTTTGGATGACAGACGGAATGCCGATTTGAGAGATCCAGACAAGTTTTTAGATTACATTGACTCTTTAATAAAAGACGATGACACTTATTATCTGCTTCTAGACGAAGTTCAGATGATGGAGGATTTTGTCGGTGTTTTAAACAGTCTTTTGCATATGCACAATGTAGATGCTTATGTGACCGGCAGTAATTCAAAATTCTTGTCAAAGGATGTAGTGACCGAATTTAGAGGGAGAGGCGATGAAATCCACATGTATCCCTTGTCGTTTTCAGAATATCTTACGGCGTACAAAGGTGATAGAGACTCTGCATGGAAGGAATACTACACATATGGAGGTTTGCCTCAGATATTGAGTTTGGATAATTCCAAGAAAAAGATGGCATATCTTGAAAATCTTATGGAGACGGTATTTCTTTCGGACATATTAGAAAGACATAAGATAAGGAATAAATTTGAACTTGAGGAGCTTATTAAGGTTGTGGCGTCATCCATTGGGTCTCCAACCAATCCAATAAAGCTCTCGAAGACTTTTATGAGTCTAAAAAATATAAAGATTAGCAATAAGACAATTTCAAACTACCTTTCTTTTTTTGAGGATGCATTTTTGATTGAAAGGGCTTTAAGGTACAATATAAAAGGGAAAAAATATATAAACACACTGTCTAAATTCTATTTCACCGACATGGGATTGAGAAATGCCGAACTGAGTTTCCGGCAGATAGAGGAAACCCATATTATGGAGAATGTCATTTATAACGAACTGCTTGTAAGGGGATTTTCTGTTGATGTGGGAGTTGTGGAGATAAGGACAAGAGATAAGAACGGTAAACAAATACGGAAGCAGTTGGAAGTTGACTTCGTTGCTAATGATGGTAATGAACGCTTTTATATCCAATCAGCTCTGGCAATACCTACTGAAGAAAAGAAATTACAGGAGACCGCATCATTTAGAAATATTGATGACTCGTTTAAGAAAGTCATAGTAGTTCGAAACGACATCATGCCGTATATTGATGATAGCGGATGTCTTATAATAGGATTATTTGATTTTTTGCTAAATCCTCGTAAGCTGTATGGTATGTAACACCATAATCGAATAATATAAACATCTATATGAAATCGGGAGTACCTTTATTGGTTCACTCCCGATTTTCTCATATATAGCAGGGAATNATATCAATTTATGACAATTTCAATAGNCCNAAAANNCCCCATTGAGTATAATATTGAGTATGATTATTGCAGATTATTATAATTAAATTTAAGTATAATAACTTTATCCTCAATATATTTTTCTCCCTATCATATTCGGATTTACTTTGCGGTCAAATTAAACTCAATACGATAACCGCAAAGAATAAATGACACCTTACGCAATCTTCGCAATAGCACTGACNATAGCCTACATCATCTATTACGGCTACAANATCAGCAAGGACTTATACGGCAANAAAGGGGATGTCCNNGACACTGCTGAAGAGTTCGACATCGCATCAATGACAGGAGAGGTCGTCGCCACACCCGTGAGGGAGATGGACGGTGGCTTCTCCCTTGGCGATATGGATGAACGCCATACCGTAACTTCAGAACCGGCGGCAGAAGAAANTCCTTCGGAAAAGCCGGACAGATATAAAGACCTCGGCAGTCAGCTTGAGGANGCNGACATACAGAGNGANGGNGGTATGTTCGAGNNTGANNTNACGGAATANATNGCANCACGCTNNCANAATCCNTCNGANATGTTCCGTAGATCAACAATAAGCGAGACCCGTGCGACACTCTGACACTACAAGATTATTGCTTACCCTCTCCGCACTGATGAGTTGCGGGGTGATGTTCGCTAAATGCGGTGGAGTCGACTACAGCTGGGGTGCAGACGGACTGGCAAAAGCGCACGATTTCGTGATAACCATGCTCCTATATGTGGTCTATCTCTCCTATGCCATAGCCGGGATAGTGGCTGTGATAGCCAGTCTGCAGATTTACATCAAGATGAATGTCGGCGAGGAAGGCATAAAGAAAGAAATAATGATGGTGGTCGGTGCGATACTCTTCATAATCGGAGCCTCAATATTCATGCCTGCCCTTTTCGGCTATCAGATATGACAGGATTCTCAAATGCGCATACGAGATAAGTTAAACAACAAAAACAAACAATTCAAAAAACAGATGATCAAACTCAAAAAAGTCACAACAGCAGTCAGAAAGTTCATCACTTCTCCACGCACGCAGATGTTCGCGCTCATGGCCATCGTCTGCTCCGGCTTATGCTTCGCCCAGAACACTGCCGGAAACTATGAGGCCGGCACAGCGGCTCTCACTACTGTCACGGAAGAAATCGCCAAGTATGTCCCCATCGTTGTCAAGCTCTGCTACGCCATCGCAGGTGTGGTTGCAGTTGTAGGTGCCATCAGTGTCTACATCGCCATGAACAACGAGGAACAGGATGTCAAGAAGAAGATCATGATGGTAGTTGGTGCCTGTATCTTCCTCATTGCTGCAGCTCAGGCGCTGCCTATGTTCTTCGGAATTTCCTGACCCGTCATGGCAGCTGTAGAAGAAAAGGAATACATAACCTACCCAGTATTCAAGGGATTGCAGAAACCCCTTGAATTCATGGGTGTGCAGGGGCGCTACATCTACTGGGCTGCCGCCGCTGCCGGAGGAGCCATCATCGGTTTTATCCTCGGTTACTGCCTTGTCGGGTTCGTGACCGGACTTATAACCCTTGTCGGCTTCCTCGGCATTGGAGCGGCACTGATAATGGTGAAGCAAAAGAAGGGTCTTCACACAAAAAAAGAGTATAAAGGAGTCTTTGTATATGCGTGTTCAAAAAGGATTTAGGGTAAAACCAATCATTTTTCTATCCATTATGGCGATGCTATTCTGTGCATGTGCCGGAAAAAACGGACAGAATAATGCTTTGACAGCCCACAACACAGTGGAGAGAGTCAGGGAGGAATGGTCAAAGGTAGAAAAGCCATTGACAATTACGGTTATTGACCGTGATAAGGAAGAACTTGAAGCCATAGGATCAATCGGAGTTTTCCTTTCAGACAATCCTGAAGAAACTGTACGCGAGTTCCGTTTCGACGGCAAAACCTTCAGGGCTTTAAATGACGTGAGTGTTGACAGCACTGTTATTCCGATTGTCATCTATCCTTATCAGCCGGGGCTTCATCCAAAAGACAGTATAGGAACAGACTCTGAAATCGGAGCAATGTTCATCGGTATCTACGATTCCACAACCCAGACACCGGAAAATATCAATGTAAAAATGAAACTCAAAGAAATAACGCCTCAAGCCGAAAGTCCGGTACAAGAGAAAGGAGAAAAAGTGTTAAATTTGGGGTATGAAAACCAGTGAAGCATTTTGGATGTTCCTCCCGCAAGGTCTGGACGAACTGTTTGAGATGGT
>JAAVAY010000095.1 GCA_014803815.1 Allobaculum sp.
TGCTTTTTCATTCCTTCTTTGATTATTTTACTTTCGACTGATTTGGCTTCTGGCTCTTGGTTTCTTTTTTTCCTTTAGAATTTCTTTGATTCCAATGATGTAAATCCGAAAAGGCATTGTGATTGGCGGCGCGAACAGCTCCTTGAAGTTCACGAGCCGAAATTCGTCTGGCTCCATGGGAAAAGACCGAGTTTTGAATGAGACCATCACTAGTCGCCGCAATGCATTGAAACTTATTGCGAAGCTCATAGACTTTCTTTTCGATAAAACTATCTGCCGTCATGCCCGCAGGAGTATAAACAATGGAAGATGACCCATTGCGTGAGGATGAGCCAAGGTTATCTTTTTGCCTGGTTCCATCAAAAACAACGATGAGAGAGTAGCCCTTATAGCCTTGGTAGTTCACCAGCTCACTAATCAGCTGTTCGCGAGCAGCAAAAAGGGATTGTGAAGCTAGCGTCTTTAAATCGTCCCAAGAGTAAATCATGTTATACCCGTCTACAATGAGACAGGTTGGTAAATGCGAAAATGTTTTGACATGGGTAGGTTCTAGAGACAGTTCGGTGCGTTTCTTTTTGGTTGAGTTATCCTTTTTAGTATTCCGATTGGATCCTCCCGCACTTTGAAATACCTTTTTGAGTTCTTCTTCGCTTACTTTTCCAGAATTCATTGAGACGCTATTTACAACCTCTTCATCACTTTGAATGGGTATGTGTAAATGATCTTCTACCTCATCCCATTCCACCATGACACCAGATCCATTGGAACAAAAGACCGAAGCGCTTGGATTGCGACGATCCAAACGCTCATCGTATCCAATCTCTTCCAAAATGGGTTGTGGATGTTGGCATACATCGTATCCATCGCTTTCAAAGGAAAAAGTAGCGCTACCGCGAGAAGCTTTCGCTAACTCCTCTTGAAAATTCATCAAGGTTCGTACAGGGCCTCTTCCTTCAATGAGAGTCAATCCATTTTCGGCTTCTTTGACTTCCACTACTGCTTCTCGTATGTCAAGTTGGTACAAAATTTTGGAGACATGTTCTGCCACCGCTTGAATTTCAAAAGCCAAGTAAGGTTCCAACAAAATATTTTGGGCTTTTTTTAATCCTTGGCGAACGGCTCGAAGAGCCGCTTGGCGAAAATCTCCACCAGACGTATGTTTTTGATGCGCTCGACCATTAATGAGGGTAATTTTCATATCCTCTAAAGCCGAACCACTTAAAACGCCAGTTAAATGCGCTTCGGAAAGGGCCGATAAAATAAGTCGTTGCCAATTCAAAGATAAAATGTCGCGAGGCACTTTGGAAGAAAAGGAAAGCCCTGTTCCACGTTTTCCAGGTTCTAGTTCTAAGTGAACTTCTGCATAATGGCGTAAAGGTTCAAAATGTCCATAGCCAAAAGTAGGCTTTTCAATGGTTTCTTTGTAAACGACTTTTCCTGGCCCAAATTCAACTTGAATTCCCGATTTTTCTTGAATTTTCTTTTTTAAGACATCTTTTTGGATCTGACCCATTAAATGAAGTGTAATGGATTGGGTATCTTCATGAAATTCCACTTGTAAAGAGGGATCTTCCATCATCAAAAGGCGCATAGATCCCATCATTTGCACGGGATCTATGCCATCGGGCAAAATCAATTCATAATACAAGCAAGGAGAAAGCAGCGCTTTAGATTGATTTGGTTCAAAACCCAGACCATCTCCCGCTTTTACTTTCGTCAATCCTTTTACACTGACGACATCTCCCGCTTGCGCTTGCAAGACGGGCTGAAACCCTTGCCCTTGATATAAGCGAATTTGATCGATTTTTTCTTCATTAATTACATCGCGCGTCTTAAGAGTTCCTCCTGTGATTTTCATATGAACAATGGGAACAGAGGTATCGTCTTGGGTCATTTTAAAAATACGAGCGCCAAATTCTTCTGGATAATCAATAGGCAAAGTATAGGTTGTCAGAGCATCAAGTAACTCTTTAACTCCTTCATTTTTTAAAGCGGAGCCAAACAACACCGGAAAGGCTTTGCGTTCCATGACCGCTTTGGCCATATCGTGGATGGAAAGCGTTTCATCTTCGAGAAATTTTTCCAGCAGTTCCTCATCTAAAGCCGCAAATTGTTCGATGTAATCGTTGGCTTCTAAATCCACAATGCGATCATCCAGTTTTTTTAAATCCTTGAGTAACTCTTCTTTAGATAAAATGGCTGCGTCCATCTTATTGATGAAAAAAATCGCGGGAATTTGATAGGTCTTAAGACATTTCCAAATGGTACGAGTATGAGCTTGTACCCCATCAAGAGCACTAATTAAGACAATGGCACAATCCAATACCGAAAGAGTTCGCTCCATTTCAGCGGAAAAATCCGCATGACCTGGGGTATCGATTAAATGGATGGTGACATCGTTCCACTCTAAACCAGCTTGTTTGGCATAAATTGTAATCCCTCGCTTCTTTTCCAATTCGTCATAATCTAAAAAAGCATTTTGATGATCCACGCGTCCCGCTTTGCGTAAGACTCCTCCATCCACTAACATACTTTCAATGCAGGTTGTTTTTCCAGCATCGACATGGGCTAAAATTCCAGTAACTAAACTTCTCATTTTATATGTATCGACTAAGTCAATTTCCTTTCTTCAATATTTATATGGTATAAGCATTCTCTTTTCTAAGATGGTCATTTACGTTCCTTAAAAACAAGAAAAAAGACCGAAGAGATATTCTCCCTGATCTAAAGAAGACGAAAACATTGAATTCATCTTCAAAGAATAGATGACAGGTTTAAGAAGTAAGGAAAAAAATATCCCCAAAATAGATGAGCAACAAACAATGCTAGATAATATTCTAGAAATAAAAGTTTCATTTCTTAGAAAGTAAATTAAAATATAAATGGGTATTTTTAAATGCAATCTATAAAAGCTCTTTTCTAAGCAGAAAATCTAACTCTAAGCAGAAAATCTAACGAAACGTAAAGAGTGGATAAACAGGACAAATAAAATTAGGAATCCAAAACTTGTGAAAATGCTTAGTGAAGATAGCTATAAAGTGAGTTTTGGAAGGATTGGTACAGAGAGAAGATGAATAAATAGAGAGCGATGGAGATGTCCAAGTAATAAGGCTTTGGAAGATTACAGAAAGTTTGAATATCAAATGCCTTTCTAAAATAATTGTCGCAAAAATATTTATTTAATTTTATAAATTTTTATAAAATCTGATCCCTAACTTGAATTTTTGGAATGCGCGGCAGACAAATAGCTTTTACTGCTCCCAATTAGTTTGGGAGTTTATTACTATCCTTGTGGAGTTGATTTAAATAAAAGCGGACCTATTTAGGATCAATATCCATTTATCTATGTGAGTTTGTCGAAAACAGTAAGGCGAAAATTATGTTTAGAAACAGATAGTACGATCAATGAGGGCTTAAATGAAAAAAAGAAAACGGTGGAGAGCCGTAAAATGGCTCTCCCTTCTTATTGGCTTTAGTATCATGTTGTATTTTGGGATGCTGTTTTTGGAACGCCATCAGATTGACCATTTCAAGAGATCGGATCAGGCTGAGTTTTATGTTGTGAGTTATGACGGAATTATAGGATACCGGATTGAAAATGGTCAACCAGTACCAGTTGTTGAAAACAAAGTCAGAATTATTCGAAAAGGAATGAATCCCATTGTTTTGCAGGCAGAGCTTCTTAACCGGTATCTCGTCTTTTCTGAGGATGGATGGCCAACAAGAAAGACAGAAGGGGTCATTTCTATCGATTTTGAGAAGGGAACCGTGGAGTATCAGAAGACGAATCATAGCGCTTGGACGTCCGCTGGAGAAACAAAAAACTATTACTTTGCGATGGTGGCAGGTGGCGAAAATTTCATCTCAGTTTATACGCCGCAATTAGAAGAAACGGATCATTTAATTCTGGATCCTGCCATGACAGTCACTGATTTTAGGACAGATGCAGAAGACACTTTCTGGGCTATATCAACCGATGTTGAGGCGACAGTCAATGAAAATGGCTATAACGACTTTACTAATCGACTGATTAAGGGGTCTGTCCAGGATGGAAAACTGAGCTTGGAGCTAGTCAAAGAGTTGGAAAAGAATCCAGATAGACAATACTGGTTTAATGATACAGTGTATAAAGGGAATTACCTGTATGCTACCTGCCCAGGCTGGCGTAACTTAGCTACTTTAGAAAGAAATATCGAGAGCTCGGTTTACCGTTACGATCTGGCGCAGGAAGCAGGAGAGTTTTTTCCTCTTGAGGAAGTTGCGCCAGAAGCTTTCTATGAAATTGATGATAATCTGTTTGCAATTAGGCATTCCCAAAGTTCTTCCACGCGATTTGGATTTACATTGTTTGATGGAAATACTGGCGAAAGTACATTTGTAAATCTAGAAGAACTTGGAGTTGCTCAAGATAGCAATGATGACCAAATCATGGATATCAAGCCTTTGAATTCCCGTCAGCTTCTAGTTCTGACTCAGGACAGGTTGATTCAATACAACCTTGACACCAATTCACTCGGTTTTCAGTTCCCATTAAAAGACAAAATGAACACGGCCTTTCATATCTGGATTACTCAGTAAACAGCTCGCTCTTTGCGATCCAGAGACAGATGTTTCCCGCATGGCAGCCAGAATAGATAGAGTCATTGCAGTTTAATCCAGCAGATTGGCTCACTCCCTGTACCTTAAATGAAATTCGTGTAGCTTTTATAGCATTCTAAATTTGTAAGTAGTTTTGAAAAGACTGGCTCTAAACCTTTAGGTGGATTTTCCATCTCATATTTGGTTTAGAGCCTTTTTGGACCAAACCGCTCAGAGGAGGAAGGAGCTTTTCCGAGTTTAAAGTTCTCAGCGCGCTAGGGGAAAATCTTGATTACTTCCTGGGAGAGCATCACAGGGATGATATACACATTTATCCCTAGAAGCCTTAAATAACGAATTTAGGTCTGTGATCAATAAGGAAAGCTCAAAAGTAAAGGATTAAAATAGATTTTGAGTTTAAAAATTTTACGATAGAATTTACGACAAATTTGAGGAAAGCAGAGAAAAGAAGAGAGCTTAATAGCGCTTAAAAGGTCGAATTAGAGGGTTCTACCACTTACTTTAAAACATAAAAAAATTCTAGTAACTCCTTTACCTAAAGCACTTTCAAGAAATTACTAGAATTAATAAAATTCAACGTGGTGGATCCTTAGGGACTCGGGATTTAATTATTAGAAATTTTCAATTTTTTCTTTACTTACCAACTAATTTTTATCTTTATCTATCTATAAAAACTAACTTTACGACAGATTTACGACAATTTCTCGAATACGACAAAATAGCCCATTTTATTTCTTTCTGCTAGGTTTCGGCCTAGTTTTTTACTATCTATATTATAAGGAGACTACGATGTCAAAAGCATTCAATTTACAGAATATTAAATTTGGAAGACTATTCGTGTTGAATGAGCTTCCAAAAAGAATCGCTGGCCAAAATAAAAAGACACAGATTTTATGGCACTGTGTTTGTGATTGTGGAAATGATGTTTGGGTATCTACTTCTGATTTATTAAATGGAATCAAAACAAATTGTGGTTATTGCAAGAAAGAGTCTAGGAATTCTTAGGCTCTTTTTCTTTTGGAGCCACACTTTCAGCAATGATCTGATCTCTCTTTTTGAGAATGACTGGATCAATCTTTGGTTGACTCGATCGAAGTAACTGACCTTGGATTGAAAGTAGTCTGGCTAATGTGTTCATTGAATCAACTCCTTTATCTTTCAATTTTTATCAGTGTTTAAATTTATTAAATTATTTCTACCTAAGATTATTCAAAGCCAAATTTCAAATTATTGGCTTTACTTTTAGGAAAATTAAGACTTAGCTCTTTCAATCATTGGGTAAATTCAATTATTACTTTTTTGGATATTTAAAGAGGGAATGATCACTTTTAATGAGGAGTATGAATAATTTAGGCTCTATTTAAAAAATATTAAAATATACTTGAATAATATACTTTTTAAGGTGTATTATTATTACAGTTATTAACGATAAAATATTTTTTTGTAAAAAAAAAAAAAAAAAAA
>JAAVAY010000096.1 GCA_014803815.1 Allobaculum sp.
AGTCACTCCTGGCGTATTGCGCACGATATACCAAGCTTCATCGGTCATTCGCATTTGAACTAAAATGTAGCCCGAAAAGAGATTATGCGTTTTTTTCGTTTCTTTTCCGTTTTTATATTCGGTTTCGGTTTCTTCCGCTACTACCACTTGGAACAAAGAATCTTCCAAACCCATGGTTTTGATTCGTTTTTCCAAGTTTTCTTTAACACGATTTTCTTGACCAGCATATGTGTTGACCACATACCAGTTTACATTTTCATCCGTTGCACTCATCGTTTGTTTCCATCCCTTTTTTAGGACGGTCTCCTTTCCTTTGATCGGTAAGTCTGTTTAGACTATAGCACGCTTAGAAAAAGCAGGGTTGTACTATGCAAGGGGCGCATTTGTCTTTACACAAGAAAAAAAGAACAGAAGCGCTGCGCATCTGTTCCGATTTTCTATTCTGTGCCAAACATGGCGGACCTTTTAAAGGGAAACAATCCAGCTCACAAGTCCAGAAGCGGCAAGTTCGCACAGAAAGAAATAGATACCAAACAAAAACGTAAAGATTAGCACCAAACCAGAAGTAGACATTAAGCCTTGAAAAGAAGGCCAACGCACTTTTTTGAGTTCAGCGAAAATTGCTTTAGGAGAAAATGTTGGCATCTGAAGCAAATTCGTGTCTTCCATACATTCTTTCCGGTTGCACACAAAGACTTGCAAGAGCATCCTCAAGCGAGTCTTGAAATACAATATGTGCAACTCTTTTCCTTTTCTACTTGGATTCTTTATGCAAAGTATGCTTGTTGCACTTTGGGCAATACTTTTTGATTTCAAGTCTTCCGATCTGGTTTTTCTTATTTTTTTCGGTCGTATAATTCCGTGAAAAACATTCTGTGCAGACCAAAGTTACTGTATCAGCCATTTCAAGGCCCCCTTTGCAAGGAGAAAGTATAACATCTCCCCATGATTGTTTCAACAACTCTGCCAATCGGCTTTATTTTTTCATCCTTTATCTATTAGATCCTTGGATCTCTTAATCTAAGATCGCCTTAAAGGCCCTCATTTTCAATATAAGAAGACTTTACGGGCTTCCTTTTAAGTTTTTAAAGACTCATAAAGATGAATCGCCTTGGCACGAGTTCGACGAACTTTATTCGAATTAATATCTAAAATTTTAGCAATTAAGACTTGTGAATACCCTTGGCGTAAAAGGTCTAACACTTTGAGTTCTACCGCATCTAAGTGGGAAGAGAGCTGATTTAACACTTGATCACAAGTAATCTTAGTGATGAGATCATGCTCCTCTTGATTGGTTGGGGTATACAATCCCGTTTCTTCGATAGATAAAAATTTCCCCTCCTCATCTAAAATTTCATAAGGATAGGTTGCATACAAAGGGATCGCTTTTTGAGCACGACTCGCACGTTGGATTTCCGAAATTCGATTGCGCAAGAAGGTCATAAACAAGGAGTTGAAATCGACGTGCAAATCCTCTCTATAGCGGTTAATCGCTCGTTCTAGACAAATCATGGCTTCACTTTTCCAATCGTCTAGATCAATGAGCCAAGAGCATTTTTTATAAGCTGTATAAATAAGGGGAAGCGATTGATTATAGAGCAGGTCAAAGGCTTCTTCATCATTTTGATGAATGAGATAAAGAAGTTCGTTATGATTGAATCGGTTTATGGCCATGCTTTTATTCCTTTGCCTTTGCCAATTCACGAGCAGCTTGGATTTCATACAATAAAATTCCCGCTGCTACGGAAGCATTGAGGGATTGGACTTGACCGTGCATAGGAATATGTACTTTGAAATCACAGGCATCCTTAACACTTTTTGACATCCCTTTTCCTTCATTGCCAATGACAAGAACGATCTTACGATCGTAAAGCCCTTGACGATAATCTACCGAGGTTTCATCAAAGTCGCTTCCAGCAATCCAATAGCCATGGTCTTTCAATTTTTTAAGGGCTTGGGCCATACTCGAAACACTGGCCACAGGTACTGAATAAGCTGCTCCTGCTGAGGTTTTAATCGCAGCAGGAGTAAGACCAGCCCCTTTGTGACGGCACAAAATGATTCCACTTGCTCCTGCCGCATCGGCTGAGCGCAAAATCGCCCCTACATTATGGGGATCTTGAATTTCATCAAGGGCCACTAAAAGAGCTTGTTTGCCTGTTTGTCTTTCCTTCTCTTCAGCTTTCTCGATGAGCTCATCCAAACTCAACATAGGCATATCTTTGACGCGCGCGGCAATTCCTTGATGAACGCCTCGATCGGTAAGTTTATCAATTTCTTTTTTGGATACCGTTTTTAAACGAATGGATTTAGGCAAAGAGGCGAGAATTTTTTGAATACGACTATCCACGGCTCCATTTTGGACATAAAGCTCCACAATTTCTTGTGGATTTTCTTGCAATGTCTCAAAGACATTTTTTCCATACACGATCATAATTGATCTCCGATCTCCATACACATTTCCAAAAGCGCATTCATACGCTCTTCGTGATGGTACAAATACAAATAACCAAACAAAGCTTCTAAAGCGGTAGCTTTTAAATAGGTTTTCAAGTCCGCGTTTTTAGCCGGACTTTTAACATGCGCATTCCGACCACGACGGACGATTTCCAGTTCATCTTCGTTCAAAAGGTTTTGTTCCAATAAATGATCCAATACTTTGGCTTGACCAATGGCACTGCAACGCTTAGCGGCTTGTTTTTGAAGGACATCGGCTTTCCGCGCCCCCTGATCCAAGATACGCTTGCGTACTTTAGTGGTGTAGAGAGCATCTCCCATCCAAGCCAAAGTGACAGGGTTTTCCATTACGATTTCCATTAGATCAGCCCTATTTTCATTAATTCAGCGCGGCAAGCATCCGCAGTCTCAAAGTCTTTAGTTTTTACAGCCTGTTTCCACTGCCGATAGAGATTCAATTGTTCTTCACTTGGAATTTCAAGGGAAAGATCAACTCCCAAAACTTGAAGCATGCCTGTAATGGAAGCATACAAAGAGGCAATTTTGGTGTAATCCAAGTCCCGTTTACGAAGCGCTTGATTGAGTTCTTTTACAGTCGCCTGAAGAGCACTAATCGCATTAGGAGTATTGAGATCATCTTCCATGGCATCCATAAAGGCTTTCCAAGAGGCTTCATCTTTCAAGGCTTCAGGTTGGTATTGAGCAGCTAAGCATAGTTGAAGAAGAGCTTGACGTAATGGCTTTTCAATTTTTCCAAGTTCTTTTTGGGCGTTTTCCAAAACAGCTTGTGAAATGGTCAAAGGAGCCCGATAGTGGGTAGAAATCATCATCCAACGGCAAGCGGGCCCACCATAGGTTTCGATGAGATCCTTAGCGAGCAAGACATTACCTAACGACTTGGACATTTTGACTTTATCTTGGCCGACGTTAATCATGCCATTATGAACCCAGGTATTCGCCAGCTTTGTCTGATTGCTCATCCGTGCTTGGGCCACTTCGTTTTCATGATGAGGAAATTTCAAATCCAAGCCACCACCGTGAATATCGATAGCAGGTTTACCAAATACATCTTGAATCATGACAACACATTCGGTGTGCCAACCAGGCCGTCCTTTACCCCAAGGAGAATCCCATTGAATACCCTTATCGGTTTGTTTCCAAAGCGTAAAGTCTAAAGGATTTTCCTTTTTCTCATTTTCATCGATTCGAGCGCCGACTTGTAAATCCTCTAAGCGTTGATGAGAGAGTTCGCCATAGTTAGGATCGGAATTCACGCGGAAATACACATCGTTATCTTTGACGTAAGCTGCTCCCTTTTGAACCAAGTCATCAATAAAAGAAATGATGTGATCCATGGTTTCAGTAACTCGGGGAGTATAATCTGGATTTTTTGCCCCAAGCGCTTGGCGTACATCTTGGTAAACGCGAATATAGCGATCAGTAATCTCTTTTTCTGTGGTGTTTTCTTCAATGGCTTTAGCAATAATCTTGTCGTCAACATCCGTATAGTTTGAGGCGTAGGTGACATCATAACCTAAAGCTTTTAGCGTTTTATATAACGTATCAAAAACGACAATCGGGCGCGCATTGCCAATATGAGGATCGTTGTAGACCGTTGGCCCACACACATACATGGAGACTTTTCCTTCTTCCATGGGCGTAAATGGCTCAATGGTTTGGGTATAACTGTTATAAAGCTTCATACGATTCAGGATTAACCAAGCAAGTCAAAATCCTGTTCCTCCCTTCTTCAAGTTTTCTTTTCGTTTAAGGCCATCTATCTTTTAGGAAAGGAAAAACGGCTAGCGCTTATCCTCACGCAATAAATCCGCAAATTGTTGCAACAAGGACTCATCGATACCTTGTTTCTTTAAACTTTCAATATAAGCCGCATCTAAATCGTCGACGTCTTTGGTTAAATCATCTCGTTCACTGTCCGTAAGACGTTGTTTAATAGCCATATTTGGCTCCTTTCTTTATACGTAAAAAACTAGGTTTGGTTCTTCCATTGTACGAATTTTTTTTTAGGACTCAATAAATCCACTAATCACATCCTCTTTCCCATTTTTTCTTGAACCTTTTTAAGCCTTTAAACCTAAACAAGATAAAAAAAGAAAGAAGGTCCGAAGACCTTCTTTGGAGTTTGCAATGAAATGGAATTAAGCAGCTTTTTCTTGGTCGAGTTCAGCAAAGTGTTTGATTGTACGAACCATTTGAGATGTATAGGAGTTTTCGTTGTCGTACCAGGAAACAACCTGAACAAGAGTATTGCCGTCGCCAGTAGGAGTAGCCATTGTTTGAGTAGCATCAAACAAGGAACCATAAGTCATACCGATAACGTCAGAAGAAACGATTTCTTCAGTATTGTAACCGAAGCTTTCGTTTTGAGCAGCAGCCATAGCAGCGTTTACTTGATCAGTAGTAACTTCGCCTTCTACTTCAGCTACGAGGATAGTTGTAGAACCTGTAGGAACAGGAACACGCTGAGCAGAGCCGATCAATTTACCATTGAGTTCAGGAATAACTAAGCCGATAGCTTTAGCAGCACCAGTGGAGTTAGGAACGATGTTCACTGCAGCAGCGCGGGAACGACGTTTGTCACCTTTTCTTTGTGGGCCATCAAGAACCATTTGGTCACCAGTGTAAGCATGAACAGTAGTCATGATACCGGATTTGATTGGAGCGAGTTCATTAAGAGCTTTAGCCATAGGAGCTAAGCAGTTAGTTGTGCAGGATGCAGCAGAGATGATCTTATCTTCTGGAGTAATAACGTCTTGGTTAACGTTGAATACTACAGTTGGAAGGTCGTTTCCAGCAGGAGCGGAAATAACGACTTTTTTAGCACCAGCATCGATATGAGCTTGAGATTTTGCTTTAGAAGTATAGAAACCTGTGCATTCGAGAACTACATCTACATCGAGGTCACCCCAAGGAAGTTTGGAAGCGTCAGCTTCTTTGTAGATTTTGATTTCTTTGCCATCAACGATGATGGAGTCATCAGTAGATTCTACTTTATCAGCAAGTTTGTAAGTTCCTTGAGTGGAGTCATACTTAAGCAAGTGTGCAAGCATTTCAGGTTTTGTCAAATCGTTGATAGCAACTACTTCGTAGTTAGGATCATCAAACATTTGACGGAAGGCAAGACGGCCAATACGACCAAAACCATTTAAAGCAACTTTTACTGTCATTGTCAGTAAATCCTCCTTCAATACAGTCCAATTATAGGTGAATCAGAAAGCGCTGTCAATTAACGTAAATTGATAGAAAGAGCTTTCCTAGCCAAATTGTGACTTGGTAAAAAGCCTAAAAATAAGGAACCATAAAAGTCTATTTTCCTACATTAAAAATCGAAAAAATATGGAGACTTTAATCCCCCACTAAAAAATTGATATTTAGGAATAGAGATTCAATGTAAAAATTTCTCAATTACCTCATAAGGTTAAAATGCATAGAAATCATAATGATCACTTTTTAGATTCCACTCTTTTGGACTTCTTTATAAACCATTTTAAAACCTTGGGAACAAGATAAAGAGCGATTTGCCTATCTTTTCTGAAAACGATTTCACAAAAACAAAAAGAAAAAACTTCTACAAAAAATCTCGTCAATCATTCACTTCTTATCCTTTGAAGATTGACAACCCTTCAGAAGTCGGCAAAGTAAGAATAGCTATTTTTTCGTCTTTTGGCGAATCAAGATCAGAAAGGAGAGTTTTTTATGAATCAACAAGCGATTCTCGAATTACTCGAAAAAGATGCTCGTCTTACTTCACGAGATTTAGCTGATATTTTGCTTGAAGAAGAAGCTGATGTGCGCAAGGAAGTAAAACGACTAGAAGAAGAAAAGATTATTTGTGGCTATCATACAGTTATCAACTACAATAAAGTTTTAAAAAATGAGAAAATTATGGCTTTTATTGAAGTCGGCGTGCGCCCGATGAAGGATAAAGGCTATGACTATACCGCTAGTTTAATCGCAAACTATCCCGAAGTGGATTCCATGTATCTCATCACCGGAGATAGTGATTTTATTTGTTTAGTGGAAGGCAAAACGATGTTTGAAGTATGTCGCTTTGTTTCGGATAAAATTTCTTGCATTGAAGATGTACAAAGCACCAAAACGCTCTTTGTATTGAAACAATACAAGCAATCAGGCGTTTTAACGGGAGCGGGCCGAGATGAAGCTTTAGATGATCGATTGGTGGTGTCCTACTAATGGCGAAAAAAACGATTAATCCAATCATTCAAGCTTTAAAGCCAAGTGGAATTCGTAAATACTTCGATTTAGCAAGCACGATGAAAGGCGTTATTTCTTTAGGGGTAGGCGAACCCGATTTTGATACACCTTGGCACATTTCCCAAGCTGCGGTGGAATCTTTTCAAAAAGGCTTAACGCACTACACAGCCAATCGTGGTTTGCTCTCACTACGTCAAGAAATTGCTGACTATTATAAAAACCACTATGGTGTGGAGTATGATCCAGCCAAAGAAGTACTCGTCACAGTAGGGGGATCCGAAGCTGTGGATTTATCCTTTCGCACCATTTTATCTCCTGGAGATGAAGTCATCGTTTTAGACCCAAACTATGTGGCTTATGAACCCGCAATTTTAATGGCTGGAGCTAAGCCGGTCTATATTCGCCTTTCCCAAGAAAATGATTTCAAATTGTTGCCTGAGGATTTAAAAGCCGCACTCAGTGACAAAACTAAGGCCATTATGCTCAATTTCCCAAGCAATCCTACTGGTGGAGTCATGACTAGAGAGGACTATGAAAAAGTCGTGCCCATTTTAGAAGAATCGGGTATCTATATTATTTCCGACGAAATTTATTCAGAGCTTCTCTTTGAAGGCGAATTCTGCACTCCCGCTAGTTTTCCTTCTTTACGAGATCAAACTCTCATCATCAATGGCTTTTCTAAAGCCTATGCCATGACTGGTTGGCGGCTTGGCTACTTATTGGCTCCTAGAGAATTGAGTGCGCAACTAACTAAAGTCCATCAATTTATCATCATGTCAGCTCCCACCGCAGGTCAATATGCCGCCATTGAAGCCTTGCGTACAGGAGATGAAGATTGTGAACGGATGAAAAAGGAATACGAACGTCGGCGCAATTTGCTCTGTTCTCGACTTAATGCTATGGGATTAAAAACGAATGTTCCAAAAGGTACCTTCTATGCGTTCCCTAACATTACTTCATCTGGTTTAACTTCCGATGAATTTTGTATGCAGCTGTTGGAATCTCAAAAGATTGCGATTGTTCCTGGAACGGCCTTTGGCGATTCGGGCGAAGGATTTGTCCGCATTTCGTATGCCACCTCGATGGCTAATATCAAAGAGGCTTGCGATCGTATTGAAATTTTCTTAAATGAATGCAAAGAAAAACAAGCTGCTCAAGCCGTAGCAAGAAATTTGATTTCAGAAGTGGCTCAAGATTATGAGGCTTCTGCCCGCGTAAAAGAATTCGTTCAAGAGCTTGCAATTGTAGAAGAAGCTTTAGCTGAGGGCTTACAATTCAAATAATTTATCCTTTTAACTTATTAGAGTGAACTATAAGAGGTTTCAATAAGTAGAAAGAACATTAATTCTGCTTATTGAACCTCTTTTTTTAGCCAAAGAATTCCATAAAAAAACCCTACCTCAACCTAAAGTCGAAGTAGGGTTTTTTTTGTCCAGCAACTTCCTATTTTTGCCTTGCGGCTATC
>JAAVAY010000097.1 GCA_014803815.1 Allobaculum sp.
ACCGATCACACCCTGTATACTCGGGTGAATCAAGAACTCGTCGACATTGAAAGTGTAGAAGCGCGTCAAGATATCGAAACTCTACAGACGATTCTCAAGGAACATGTCGCTGCAACCCATTCGAAGCAAGCTCAAGAGATCTTGGCTCACTTTGAAGAGACGCTTCCTCATTTCAAGAAAATTGTGCCTAGAGACTATCAACATATGAAAAACCAGATCAAGCATTTAGAAGATCGTGGATATCCCAAAGAAGAGGCCACGCTTAAAGCCTTTCGTATGGTGCATCCACAGTAGAAAGGAGCGCAAAAGATGGATAAAAACTTTGGCTTTCTACAATACGAGCGTCAAGACGATCCGATTGTAGAACCGAAAGAGCGCCTGGAATCCTTCCAAGAATTTCATCGTCCGCTCAATGTCAAACAACGGCGCCAACAAGCCGCTCGCTGCATGCATTGTGGCGTTCCTTTTTGCCAGTCTGCCCTCGAACTCAAAGGCATGACGACCGGATGCCCGTTGCATAATTTAATTCCGGAATGGAATGAGGAACTGTTTTTAGAAAACGATCAATATGCCTTATGGCGGTTGCTGAAAACCAATCCCTTTCCTGAATTCACTAGTCGTGTCTGTCCTGCACTTTGCGAAAAAGCGTGCATCAATGGCATTGATTCCAAACCTACAACCATTCATGACAATGAGTTTTACATCATCGAAAATGGCTTTCAAAAAGGCTGGGTGAAGCCCGCTGAAATTTTAGAGCGTACCAGCAAGAAAATCGCAGTGATTGGCTCTGGGCCTTCGGGACTCAGTGCAGCCGATTCCCTCAATAAGCGTGGTCATACCGTAGATGTCTATGAACGAGAAGACCATCCAGGGGGCCTTTTGATGTATGGCATTCCCAACATGAAACTCGACAAGTCCGTGGTGGATCGCCGCCTTTCCTTAATGGAAGAAGAAGGGGTACACTTCATCACGAACACCGAAGTTGGTCAAGACATCTCTTTAGAGGATCTGGACGCTCAGTATGATGCAATCATTTTGGCCACAGGGTCGACAAAACCCCGTGCCCTTGGTGAAGTCGATCCTTCTTTAGACGGAGTTTATTACGCGGTGGATTTTCTCAAACAAACCACCAAGGATTTACGAGCCAATCAACCTTGGAGCATTAATGCCAAAGATAAGCATGTCATCATCGTTGGTGGTGGAGATACTGGCAACGATTGCACTGGAACGGTCTTGCGTCAAAATTGTAAGTCTGTTACTGCGCTTGAAATGATGCCTAAACCTCCAGTGGATCGTTTACCAAGCAATCCCTGGCCCGAATGGCCGAAAGTGCTCAAGGTGGATTATGGTCAATCGGAGGCCATGGAACGCTTCCACGAAGATCCCCGTCGTTTCTCAACCACAATTCAAGAAGTCTTTTGCGAAGAAGGTCGCATCATTGGTGTACAAACCGTAGAACTTGGACCCAACTTTCAACCCATTGAAGGCAGTGAACAAGTACTCCCTTGCGATTTGTTGCTCATTGCAGCTGGCTTTGTCGGCGTAGAGGACAATTTAAAAGAGGCCTTTGATTTGCCCACTACCCCTCGCAATACCATCGTTTGCGAGGCAGGAGGCTATCGCATTCACGACAATCTTTTCGCCTGTGGCGATTGTAAAAAAGGGCAATCTCTTGTGGTGTGGGCTTTAAATCAAGGCAGAGAGTGTGCTCGAGAAGTGGATGAACATCTAATGGGTTACTCTAACATCGAATAATTGTTTTTTAATCTTTTTGGGACAGTTCGCGTAAACTGTCCTTTTTTCTCTTTCAAATCAAGGAAGCCCAAAAAAAGACCTTATCTTTAAGATCTTAATGAACTCCCTTTTTTAGCCATAAAAAAAACCATCCAAAATAAGGGATTTTGAATGGTTTATCAACTGATTAATAAATTTCTTCGATTAAAACAGGTCCACGCATGTTGCGGATACTGCCCTCAGTAAAGATAGGCATCCCAATTTCGTACATGTCTTCATACTGACTGTATCCATCATAATAGAGAACGATTTGTTGCCAAGGAACGTGATAACAAAGTACTTCTTCACCACCTGGAGCCAAATTAGCGCCAAACGTATTCAAGCGTTTTGGAGCTAAAAAGGAGCGCTCATTGGAACCCGTTTTTTGAAGCTCTACCGTCATGGGAAGCAAGCGTTCAAAGGCATGTCCTAATTCGGTATCAAACAGTTTATAAATCACTACATTTCCATATTGGTCAGAAAAACGAACTTTCATAAAAAAAACCTTCCACTGAGTAAAACTCTGCAATCTTTCTTGTTTTTATTGTAACTAAGTCCTTTGGCACTTCAAGATTGGTTTTCTTTTTTCTTCTCGGTCTCGTCGTCTGGATGCTTGCATCCAAGAGCAATTTGACCATTTTGTAAACAGCGAATGTCATCACGACTCCAACGTTCTTTTCCTTGAACACACAGATTAGACATCCGATTTTGTTTTAAACGGACAGGATAAGCAGGAGGACTCACCACGGTTGCTCCTGGCTCGACATTGCGAATGACAATCGCTCCAGCTCCCACTTTGGAATCTTTTCCAAGAACGATGTTGCCAATAATCTTAGCTCCCGCTCCAACAAGAACGTTATCTTCCACTGTAGGATGGCGCTTTCCTCCAATTTTTCCAGTACCACCTAACGTGACACCTTGATAAATTTTGACATCATCGCCAATAATGCAGGTTTCTCCAATCACCACGCCAGTGCCATGGTCAATAAAAAAACGCTTACCAATGGTTGCTCCAGGATGGATATCAATACCCGTTTTACGTTGGGCGCGTAAAGAAAGCCAACGGGCTAAAATAAAATGTTTTTTCTGATATAGCTTGTGGGTAAAATACCACGTTTTAATGGCTTTATATCCTGGCATCATGATGATTTCCAAACTGGATTTCAAGGAGGGATCCTGTGCCATGAAGCAGGCTTTCTCTTCTTTCAAAAAAGCTCGATAACCCAAGATAATCACCTCTCTTTAATGACTGATTTGGATTTTCTGCTATTCATTTTAATGGAACTCACGTCATCTTTTGGCTCTTTCTCTCAAGAAAACGCAAGACCACTCGCAAATCGTTGAAAAACATTGGAAACGTCCAGTTTGAGATGTAAAAAGAGATGAATAGATGAATCTCTTATGTCTTGTTTAGAATATGAATGGAAAACGAGTCTTTAAAGAAAGCTCAGCGACTTCGCTTTCAAATCCTTTATCTCTACAATTTTTCTAGCTTCTTAAAAAAATGAAAGTATACTTTAAGGCCTACAATAAAATCATCTATAGAAAGGTCTCTTTATGAAAACTATTTCCTCTCAAACCTTTGACGAAGAGCGTTGTTTTTACGATGTTCACTGGACAAAATTTGAAAACTGTCGCTTTGATGGACCCCACGATGGGGAAAGCCCTTTAAAGGAATGCCAAGATGTAGTGGTAGACCATTGTTTTTTCAATCTGCGTTATCCGTTCTGGCATGATGTCAATTTGCAGATTCGCAATTGTGAATTGACTCCTCTTTGTCGGGCAGCTCTTTGGTACGATAAATCCGTAGAAATTTTTGATTCCAAGTTGCATGGAATTAAAGCGATACGTGAATGCAGTGATGTGCGATTAGAGGGATGCGACATTGACTCTCCTGAATTTGGATGGTCGACTAACCGCATGATCATGGAAAACTGTACGGCGAGTGCGGAATACTTCATGATGCGTAGCCAGCACTTATCTTTTCGCAATGTTAAAATGAAAGGCAAATATTCCTTTCAATACATCACCAATTCTGTTTTTGAAAACTGTGAGTTTGATACCAAAGATGCTTTTTGGCATGGTAAAAACATTCTCGTGCGCAATTGCATAGTGAAAGGCGAGTATTTGGCTTGGTATGCCGAAAATATTACCTTTGATCACTGCACCATTATTGGAACGCAACCGCTGTGTTACTGTAAAAATTTACGTCTGATCGATTGTGTAATGCAAGATACCGATCTCTCTTTCGAACGCTCTGAAGTGATGGCTACTCTCACAGCCCCCATTGAAAGCATCAAAAATCCCCTTTCTGGTGTGATTCGTGTTCCTGCAGTCAATGATCTGATTTTCGATTTACCCGAAGCTAAGGGAAAAGTTATTGTTGGTAACGAAGAGTAAAAAAGGGCGATCAAATGATTGATTCTTCAATCATTTGATCGCCCTTTTCACGTCCAAAACGTAAAAAGCCAAGTGATGAGCGCGCTTAAAGGGGAAAACCAATGAGAGTTCCTATCTATTTCATAAAGAGAGTTTGCTTCGGAATATCAAAAGCAAAAGGAAACCTAAAACCTTCTAAAAGAAGAAGCCCTTTTCTTCCTCTCCCACACTTCAAAAGATGAAAAAAAGAGGTCTTTTCGAAAAAGACCTCTAGTATTAAGCCATTAAAATAAATGTCTTATTTGGAGTGTTTAATTGCTGCTTGAGCAGCTGCCAGGCGTGCGATAGGTACACGATAAGGAGAGCAGGAAACATAGTTCAAACCAAGACCATCAACGAATTCAATGGAGGCCGGATCACCACCATGCTCACCACAAATACCTAATTTAAGATCAGGACGAGTAGCACGACCGCGAGTAGCCGCAATTTCGATGAGTTCTCCTACACCTTCCTGATCAAGTTTTGCGAATGGATCGTTTTCGTAAATCTTAGCGGAATAGTATTGTGGCAAGAAATTACCCGCATCATCACGCGAGAAGCCGAATGTGAGCTGCGTTAAGTCATTGGTACCAAAGGAGAAGAATTCTGCTTCTTCAGCAATTTCACCAGCTTTTAAGGCTGCTCTTGGAACTTCGATCATGGTACCCACTTTGTAGTGCATGTCGGAGCCTTCTTCTGCCAGAATCTTTTGAGCGGTTTCATCTACGATCTTCTTCACGTATTTGAGTTCTTTTAGATCCCCAATTAATGGAAGCATGATTTCTGGTTCAATGTTCCAGTCTGGATGCTTTTTATTTACATTCAAAGCGGCACGGATAACGGCTTCGGTTTGCATTTTGGCAATGCCAGGATTGGAAACCGCAAGACGGCTTCCACGATGACCCATCATTGGGTTCACTTCGTGTAAAGAATCCGCTGTAGCTTGAAGTTCAGCTGCATCAAGACCCATTTCCGCTGCCAATTCAGCAATTTCTTCGGCTGTATGAGGCAAGAATTCATGTAGAGGTGGATCCAAGTAACGAATAGTCACTGGACGGCCTTCCATAGCTTCATAGATGCCTTCAAAGTCAGTTTGTTGTAGTGGTTCTAATTTAGCCAGCGCAGCTTCCATTTGTTCTGGAGTCTTGGCCAAAATCATCTCACGAATGGCTTTGATCTTATCGCCATCGAAGAACATGTGTTCAGTACGAACAAGACCGATACCTTCAGCCCCAAATTCAACGGCTTGAGCCGCATCGCGTGGAGTATCCGCATTCGTGCGAATGTTCAAGCGACGACGAGCATCCGCCCAGCTCATGAAGCGACCAAAGTCGCCAGAAATTTCAGCGGGAACAGTTTTAATTTTTTCTGCGTATACTTTACCTGTGGAACCATCTAAAGAGATCCAATCTCCTCGTTTGATGGTTTTACCATTTACGAAGAATTGACCATTTTCTTCATCCATGGTGATATCCCCAGCGCCAGATACACAGCAAGCACCCATACCACGAGCTACAACGGCAGCGTGAGAAGTCATACCACCACGAACGGTAAGAATACCTTCGGCAGCAGCCATACCTTGGATGTCTTCTGGAGAAGTTTCTAAGCGAACTAAGACAACTTTTTTACCATTCGCTGCTTCTTCGATCGCTTCTTCTGCGGAGAAGACAACTTGTCCACAAGCAGCTCCTGGAGAAGCAGGTAATGCAGTTGTTACGACTTCGGCTTGTTTTAAAGCATCGGCATCAAACATAGGGTGAAGAAGGGTATCAAGCTGTTGAGGTTCGACCATCATCAACGCTTCATCCGTGTTAACGAGTCCTTCATCAACCATGTCGCAAGCGATCTTTAATGCAGCTTGTGCAGTTCTTTTACCATTGCGTGTTTGAAGCATATAGAGTTTTCCATTTTCGATGGTGAACTCCATATCTTGCATATTTTTATAGTGATGTTCGAGAGTATCGCAGATTTTTACGAATTGATCGTAAGCTTCTGGAGAGATCTCTTGAAGTTGAGCGATTTTGTTTGGCGTACGAACACCAGCAACGACGTCTTCACCTTGAGCATTCATCAAGAATTCGCCATACAATTTGTTTTCACCAGTCGCGGGGTTACGTGTGAAGGCTACACCAGTCCCGCAGCTGTTTCCCATGTTGCCAAATACCATCATCTGTACGTTTACAGCTGTTCCCCAATCGGAAGGGATATCGTTTTGACGGCGATAGTAAATGGCACGTTCGTTATTCCAAGAACGGAAAACGGCTTCAATGGCTTCCATCATCTGTTCTTTTGGATCGGTTGGGAAGTCTTCGTGAAGTTCTTGTTTATAAAATTCTTTAAAGCGTTTTACAAGTTCTTGCATGTCTTCAGCGGTTAAATCGAGGTCATCTTTAATGCCTTTTTCCGCTTTGACTTCATCAATGATTTCTTCGAAACGTTTTTTAGAAAGACCCTTTACAACATCGGCAAACATTTGAATAAAACGTCTGTAGGAGTCGTAAGCGAATCGTGGATTACCAGATTTTTCTGCGATCGATGCCGCTACTGTATCATTGATACCCAGGTTCAAGATGGTATCCATCAT
>JAAVAY010000098.1 GCA_014803815.1 Allobaculum sp.
AAGCTCTTTAGACGAACAAATAGAAACGAAAAAGAAGATAAATAAGAATTTATTAGAAATAGCCAAAGCCATTTACAAAGATCATTTTGTAGATTTTTCGTTTAATGGTGGAATTCAACCTTCTAACTGGATCAATGGTTGTATAAAAGACTTATCTAGTCAAATTATCACAGGTAAGACACCTTCTACAAAGGATAAGAATAACTACGGTAATGAAGTTCCTTTCATTACAATTCCAGATATGCATGATTCCATTTATGTTGTAAATACAGAGAGATATCTTTCGGAGAAAGGGGCTCTTACCCAAGAAAATAAATTTCTTCCTAAAAATTCAATCTGTGTAAGTTGCATAGGAACTTCAGGCTTAGTTTCTTTAGTAAGTCAAGAAAGCCAAACTAATCAGCAGATAAATTCCATTATTCCTAAAAAAGATTTATCTCCCTACTTTATATATCTGTCTATGAAATACTTATCAAAAAATAAGAATGCTTTTTCGGTGGGTGGCAGTACAATAGATAATTTAAATAAAGGGCAGTTTGAAAAAATAGATATTGTAATTCCTACTGCGGATATTCTTCAAAAGTTTCATAAGATTGCTAAACCAATTTTTGATCTGATTTTAAAGAACCAAATGGAAATTATTTCCCTAAATAAACTAAAGAACTTTATTCTTCCTAAACTTCTCTCTGGAGAAATAGAACTCTAAATTCTTATTTATTGTTCCTTCTATTATTTTAAATTGGGATCTTCTCTTTAAAAGTTTTAGCTAACAAGGAAAAAGAAAGGAGGAAATTAAATGTCATGTAGTGAAAATGAATATGAAAAGTCAATTGTTGAGCTCTTTGAAGGATTAGATTATGAACACATTTATGGACCAGATTTAGATGATCGAGACTTGAAAAGTCCTTTATATTTAGAAGTGTTAGAAGAATCTCTTTACAGACTGAATCCTAATCTTCCAGATAAAGCGATTGAAGAAGCATTGCGAAAACTCACAGAGTTTGAAAATGATCCTTTGCTGGAAAGAAATCGCCTCTTTATGGATTGGTTACAAAATGGTCTTCCTGTTCATTTTTTTGATGGGAAAGAAGAGAATAACGATCGTGTTTATTTAGTCGATTATGAAGATGTGGATAACAACTCTTTTATCATCGCCAACCAATGGACAATTATAGAAAAATCCAATAAGCGACCAGATATTTTGATCTTTTTAAATGGTCTTCCTATTGTTGTTATGGAGTTAAAGAGTCCATCTCGAGAAGAAACAGATGTATCGGATGCTTATGCTCAACTGCGCAATTATATGCAAGAAATTCCCTCCCTTTTTACTTACAATGCTTTTTTAGTGATTTCCGATCTGGCTATTTCTAAAGCGGGAACGATTACTTCAAGTGAAGATCGCTTTATGGAATGGAAGAGCAAAGATGGCTCTTGTGAAAATACTTCGTTTGTATCGTATGATACGTTTTTTGAGGGAATTTTTGAGAGAAAGCGTCTTTTGGATTTGATTAAAAACTTCATCTTATTTATGGATGGCCAAGATAGCAAGAAGATCATGGCTGGATATCATCAATATTTTGCGGTAAGAAAAGCCATAAAAACGACGCAAAAAGCGTATGAAAGAGAAGATGGAAAAGGAGGCGTTTTCTGGCATACACAAGGATCGGGTAAAAGTCTCTCTATGGTCTTTTACGCCCATCTTTTGCAGTCAGTTTTAGAATCGCCTACGATCGTGGTCATTACGGATCGAAATGATTTAGATGGGCAACTTTTCACTCAATTTTCTAAGACGCAAGACTTTTTAAGGCAAATCCCTATTCAAGTGGAGAATCGTCATCAACTTAAAGAGCTTCTTAAAGCGACGAAAGTGAATGGAATTTTCTTCACCACGATGCAAAAATTTGAAAAGTCGGATCAGCCTTTATCCAAAAGAAGAAACATTGTAGTTATGGCCGATGAAGCCCATCGAGGACAATATGGACTGAGTGAGACGATTCAATACAAAGGAAAAAATAAAGAAGAGGCTGTTTTAAAAGTAGGATTTGCTCGTTTGATTCGTAATTCTCTTCCGCATGCTACCTATATTGGCTTTACTGGGACCCCTATATCTAAAGCCGATAAAGATACCCAAGAAGTGTTTGGAAGTTATATTGATATTTATGATATGACCCAAGCGGTAGAAGATGGCGCAACACGGCCGATTTATTATGAGAGTCGGGTTTTAAAACTTAACTTAGATGAGTCCATCTTAGCTAAAATCGATCACGAATATGATCGAGCTTCTTTAGAGGCAGATGAAGAGACGATTGAAAAGTCAAAAAAAGATTTAGGCCAAATGGAAGCCATTTTGGGCAATAAAAAGACCATTGATTCCCTAGTAAAAGATATTCTTGATCATTATGAAAACTATCGAGCAAACTTACTTACTGGAAAAGCCATGATTGTGGCCTATTCTAGAGCCATTGCCATCAAAATCTATAAAAAAATTTTAGAGCTACGCCCTACATGGATAGATAAAGTAAAAGTTGTAATGACTGAAAGCAATAAAGATTCAGAAGAATGGCGAGAGATTATTGGCAACAAACAAAAAAGAAATGAGCTAGCCATAGAATTTAAAGACGATGATTCTCCCTTTAAAATCGCTATTGTCGTAGATATGTGGTTAACTGGCTTCGATGTTCCTTCTCTTGCCACGATGTATATTTATAAACCAATGAAAGATCATAATCTGATGCAAGCGATTGCTCGAGTTAATCGAGTTTATAAAGACAAAGAAGCTGGTCTTATTGTGGATTATATTGGAATCGCTTCCCAATTAAAAAAGGCGATGAGCCAATACACCCCTAGGGATAAAGAAAAATTCTCCGATTTGGATATCGCTAAAGTTGCTTACCCCAAGTTTCAAGAGGAACTCGAAATCTGTCAAGATCTTGTTCATGGATTGAATTACAATGGCTTTTTCTCCTCTTCCGGAATGGCGAAAGCCAAAGCAATTACGCAAGGAGTCGACTTCTTATTAAATCCAATCAAAAAGGACGATTTGAAAGATTTCCAAAAGCATGCGCAAGCTCTAAAACAGTCTTTATCTCTTTGTTCTTCTATTGTGCCTCAGGAGCAACGAGAGGAAGCCGCTTTTTTTGAGGCTCTCAGAACTACAATCAATCGAATCCTTTATAGTGGCAAAGATAAAAAACTTTCTTTACCAGAACTCAATCAACGAATTAATGACTTATTGAAACAATCGATTCAAGCCGATGGAGTTATCAATCTGTTTTCCGATAAGCAAAAAGACTTCTCCTTATTTGATCCCCAGCTTTTAGATGAAATCGGCAAAATGCCAGAGAAAAATCTCGCTATCGAGATGCTTCACAAATTATTAGCCAATGAAATTAAAGTGTATCAAAAGACCAATTTGGTTAAATCACAAAAGTTTTCTGAACTCATGAAAAAAGTTTTAAATGCCTATGTCAATGGTTTGATTACGAATGAAGAGGTTATCCAAGAATTGCTTAAATTGGCCGAAGAGATCAAAAAAGCTCATAAAGAGGGAGATTCACTCGGATTAAGTGGAGAAGAACTAGCCTTTTATGATGCGTTAACCAAACCAAAAGCAGTAAAAGATTTTTATACCAATGAACAACTAGTTAATTTAACCAAAGAACTAACTGAGGTATTGAGAAAAAATTATACGATTGATTGGCAACGACGAGAATCGGCTCGCGCAGCTATGCGAGTCCACATCAAACGATTGTTGAAAAAATATAAATATCCTCCTAAGGATGAAGATGAAGCTGTAAATACTGTACTTAGACAATGTGAATTATGGGCTGATTACCAAGAGGATAAAGAAAATTAACCTTTGATGAGTAAGATATTTAACTACTAAAAAATCTAAAACAGGAATTCATAAAATAGGATTTCTGTTTTTTTCTTTATCTTAGGAATTTTAAATATTAATAGCGATAACCATTCTCCTTCGAGCTTGGCCTATAAAGAAGACGAAGTGAAGGTTGAACAAAAAGTAGAGTATTATAATGACTATAGTCAATGACTTTAGTATACTGAAATCAGTTCAGGAGGTGAGAGTCTTGGGCAAGCGACAAGAAGGGGCAAAGAAAACTCGTCAAAGTCTTATTCAAGCCGCAAAAGTTTTACATGATCAAAAAGGCCTCGCAAACGTTTCGGTGGATGAAATTGTGGCTTTAGCGGGAGTAAGCAAAGGAAGTTTTTATGTTTATTTCAAACGCAAGGAAGATATTGCAGCCGAAATCGCTTTTAATCCCTTTGTTGAGTTGATTCAATCCTTAGACACTTCTTCGCACTCTGCTCTAGAAAAACTGTGTTGCTTTCTTATTGAGTCGGTTCAACTCATTGAAGAACAAGGATTATCGATGTGCCAAGAGTGGATGAAAAGTGCGGTATCCCCCATAAGTGAGAACACACCAGGAATGATCAAACTGAACTTAGATCGAAACTATGTTTTAGCTACACTCCAATTAGCGAAACAAAACCAAGAAATTGAAGGAAATACGTCTTTAGATCCTTTAGTGGATATGATCATGGCTCAATATTATGGAGCGGTAGCGCTATGGAGTTTGACCAATGGGAAATTTTCAATGGTAGAAGACATTCAAGAATTTACAAAGAGACTAAAGACTCTTTTGAAATAGAAGTAAAGATAAAAGGAGAGATATTCATGAATAACTTAGGATTTGGAATGATGCGTCTTCCAGTACTGAGTGGACCAGAAGACTTTGATTATCCCCAACTCAATCAAATGGTGGATGAGTTTTTGGATGGAGGATTTACGTATTTTGATACGAGTTTTGTCTATCACAATGGAAAAAGCGAAGAAGCCGTTCATAACGCTTTAGTAAAGCGTCATCCTCGTGAAAGCTATACGATTGCCACAAAATTCCCTACCTTTAATAACGTTCCCGAAGATCAAATCGATGCTGTGTTGGAAGAACAGCTCCATAACTTAGGGGTAGATTATGTGGACTACTACTTGCTACATAACATCCAATCTATTAATTATGATGGAATTGATGGCCAAGGCGGA
>JAAVAY010000099.1 GCA_014803815.1 Allobaculum sp.
AGACCCCTTCAAATACGATGGCCTCATTGAGGGCCTCGGGATCAAAGGTTTCTCCATGCAACATGTGGTAATAGTTGTCGATGATGTATTTTGCTTCCTCAAGGGTTTTGCCATCCAACAAATCGGTCAAGATGGAAGTCGAAGCGGTGGAAATGGTGCAGGCATGGCCATCAAAGCGCACGTCTTCAATCTTTCCATCTTTAAATTTGGCTTGAACCGTGATGTCATCGATGCACGAATCGCTTGCCATATGGCGTTGCTCATACCCCTCATTTTCTTTTAATCCTTTGTTATGAGGATAGGAGTAATTGTCCATGATGATATCACGATAGTAAGAAGGATCAATTGCCATATTTTCCTTTCTAAAAGAAGATGTCGAGACACTTTTCGACAGTGGCTTCTTTGAGGGCCTCGATCAGGCGATCGATGTCCTCGTAGGTGGTATACAAATAGGCACTTGCGCGCACAGTTCCATTGACTCCGAGAATTTCACCTGTGAGTTTGGCGCAATGTTGTCCTGAACGCACCGCAATGCCTTTAGAGGACAAATAGCTCGCTAAATCTTGTGGGAAGATCAGTTGGCCTTTGTCATAGACGTTAAAGGTAATGATGCCACAATCGGCTGGGGCATTATAGATCGTGACTTTATCTTTCAATTCGTTTTCGGCTCGTTTTAAGAAGTAGTGTTTGAGTTCCACTTCGTATTGATGAATGTCTTCTAAGCCGAGGTGTTTTAAATAGCGCATGGCACTAGCCATGCCCAAAGCGCCTTCAATAGGCATGGTGCCCGATTCAAATTTAAAAGGGGTGCGGCGCAGCACTAAACTTTCACACGTTTTGGCAAAACGGGCATTGCTTTCTCCCCCATAAAAAAGAGGATGGAGTTTTTCCAACAGCTCAAATTTTCCATAGAGCACCCCAATGCCCGTCGGTCCACACATCTTATGGCCGGAAAAACCAAAGAAATCGCAATCCAATTCTTGAACATCAACCGGCATATGGGCTACGGATTGCGCTCCATCGACGACAATCCAAGCTCCATGCGCATGCGCAATTTTAGTGAGTTCTTGAATAGGAGCCGTATACCCCAAGACATTGGACACTTGAGCCAACACGACGACTTTAGCGGTAGGGTACTTTTGGAAAGCTTTTTCCAAGTTTTCCGCTGTGATGCGACCCTCTTTGGTGAGTTCGATGAATTCTACCGCCACGTTTTTGGCATATCCCGCTTGTTGCCAAGGCAAGATGGAGGAGGCATGTTCGAGTTCGGTGGTTAAGACCACATCTCCCTCGTGCAACCATTGGTTGGTAATCATCAACGCCAACATATTGAGCGATTCTGTGACACCGGAAGTAAAGACGATTTCTTCTGGACGTTTGGCGTGAATAAATTCGGCTGTGGTTTTGCGGGCCCCTTCATAGGCGTGATCAACCTGGGCAGACAGCTCATAATCTCCGCGATGGGCATTGGCCCCAAGGTAGGTGTAATAGCGCACCACTTCATCAATGACGCATTTGGGTTTAAGCGTTGTGGCTGAGCTATCCAAGTAGTCCAAGGGATACCCATTCATCTTGCGGCGCAAGATGGGAAAATCAGCCCGTATTTCTTCGATGTGATCATGAATATTCATGGATCCCAACTCTTCTTTCTGTTTCTTCTTCTAAACCATGGCGTAAAGCTTCGTCTTCGATCAAGCCCAAAATGGGTTTGAAGTAGCCAATAGACAAAAGCCCCATGGCTTGTTTGGGCGTTAACCCTCGCGAGCACAAATAGTAGAGCTGCGATTCATCGGGTTGACCAATGGTTAACGCGTGCGAGGCTTTTACATCGTTTTCATCGATGTACAAAATGGGAATAACCACACATTTATGGTCTTTTCCAAGCGTTAACACGCGCGTTTCTTGATGGGATTCAGAACCATACGCGCCTTTGATAATGCGACCAGCGGCCACGACATCGTATTGGCCTTTATCAAAGCAGACACAAAAGTTATGAATGGTTCCATACGTATGGGCCACCTCGGAAACGACTTCGATATCCGCCTTTTTTTGTTCGCTGCTTTGGCAAAGCGTAGCGGTATAGAGATCAAGTGTGGCCCCTTGTTCTTGCAACAAGCCTTTCGCTTTTAAAGTCGTAGGCGTGTCTTCTAAATCGAGAAGGCCAAGTTCCACTTTGGCATCGTGGTGAATGTGGCCGTTCAATTCAATTTCAATGGCTTTTTCTGATCGGTTTTGAATGAAGACTTTAGCATAGCTGTATTCCTCGGCTTCTATATCGAGAACGATTTTATCTTCATGAGGAGCCAAAAACACAATAATTGAACCACTCGCGCGTTTATCAAAGCGTAAGTACAAGTCTTCTACGGCTTCAATGCGATCTTCAAAGCGATTTTCATACGTTCTATTCATCGCAAATCCTCCTTATGCGGTTTTCTTCGCGCCACATGATTCAAGAAGGACTGGCTTTGGTTTTTCCTCTTTGCGAGCATGGACATGGTATTCTTTTTCAATCCAGTCGTAGCCTTCGCTGTCGACTTTTTGAATGAGTTCGGGGCCACCAGACACCACAATCTTTCCATCCACTAACACATGGGCGTGGGTGGGTTTGAGATAGTCTAAGAAACGGGCATAGTGGCTGACCACAATCACGCCCATATGTTGGTCTTCTTTGGCTTTTAAAATGGCATTGGCGACGATTTTTAAAGCATCGACATCAAGACCAGAGTCAATTTCATCGAGCATGGCCATTTCGGGTTTGAGCAGCAACATTTGGACGATTTCGTTGCGCTTTTTTTCACCCCCGGAAAAGCCCACATTTAAGAAGCGATGCGCTAAATCGGGTTTCATTTCCAATTCTTTGATGGCGCGATCCATCTCTTTAATAAAGGTAAATAAAGAAATCGGACGCTCCCGACGAGCATTGATAGCGGTGCGTAAAAAGTCGGAGTTCGTTACTCCAGGGACTTCACTTGGGTATTGCATTCCCAAAAAGAGTCCAGCCCGCGAACGTTCATCCACGGACATCGCCAGGACGTCTTTTCCATCCAAGTGAATGGAGCCTTGGGTTACTTTGTATTTTGGATTGCCCATGATGGCCGCCAATAAGGTGGATTTTCCATTCCCATTGGGGCCCATGAGGGCATGAAGTTCATCAGAATGTATGGTCAAGTCTAGACCACGCAAAATTTCATTGTCTTCAACGCTGACATGCAAATCTTTAATTTCGAGTGTTGACATTGGAGTACCTCACTTTGTCTTCAGTATATCCTATTGCTCAAGGACGTATAGAACCTGCCTGCTCATAAACAAAACCGCCAAAGTGTGAGAAATTCAAGCCAAATGCCAAAAGAGCCTGCATTTCTTAACTTTTAATTTTCCTAAAATCCACTCCAATTGAGCCTTAAAAAGGGGAAAAATGGCTTGTATTCCCTTTTTCTCAAGCCCTTTTTTTCTTAGAAAAACACAAAAAGCCAATGCACTAGGCATTGGCGAGAAATTAGCTTTCACTTGATTTGTCTAAATCGGGACGAGAGACCAAATACTCAGGATTCATCACTTTGTAGTAATCAAATAAATCTTGGTCATGGACTTCAAAGTCATATTTTTTTAAATAGAATACTTGGCTATCTTGAGCGATTTGGCTGTTGGAAGAGAGGGCCTTAATGATCATGGGCAAGTTTTTGTCGTAATCGCGCGATACCACTTTGGCCACATAATAAATCTTATCATCCGTCGAGGTGTCGTTGGTGTAGACCTCATTTAACACGCCATCTTGTGTCGCATCCAAAATCGCATTGAGCAAAGAAGTAGGCAAAGCATTGTTTTCCGTGGTGATGATTTCTTCTAAGCCAGTATAAATCGCATCCTCAGAGGCGTATTGGGCTCCTACTTTTCCACCATCTTGTCCTTCTTTTAAAGCGGCAAGCGCTTTGTCCGCATTGTCCTGTGAGTTTGTTTCGATGATGATGGCCAAGACAGGATCGAATTGATCGATGATTTCTTGTTTAGCTTCAGAGAAATACTTTTCTTGTAAGGCGGATTTTTGTAAAGGACGAACTAAGACTTTGTTCATGTAGTCTTCCGCGCTTTCGTATCCCATGGCTTTGATTTGTTCTTCAAAGCCATCCATTTCCTTATATTGATCAAGGGTTTCTTGGGCTTCCTTTTTGATCTCATCGGTTAAACCGATTTCTTGATCATAAATCATGTTGTTGACCATATTGATCGCACTTGTCGGGCCATACACCCATTTGATCAAGTTGTACTCGTCTTCTTTATCCATGGTTTTGTTCCCAATGGTCATCAATTTTTCCGAGCCATTGGAAAGCGTGGTTTGACCAGTAGAGCAGCCCGCTAAAAGCATCAAGCATCCTCCACACAGTAAGGCTTTTTTCCAATTCATATTATTTGCCCTCCGTTTCTGTAGACGTGCTTGAAGCACTCGACGCTTTAGACTCACTTGTAGCGGTAGAACTTGTGGCAGCCGAAGTAGAAGCATTGGCACTGCTTGAAGTGGCTTTCGAGTCGTCTTTGTTTGAATCATCTTTGCTTGTGGAAGAAAGACCAAGCGTGGCTTCGAGCGTTTCCACTTGAGCATTGATGTATTCTTCTACTTCTTGTTTTACCTCATCGCTGCCAAAGGTAATGTCGAGTTTTTGCGCCGCCTGTTTTACGGCTAAGACTTCCAAACCATTGGCATTATTGATGATGGCATCCGTCAAGGCTTCTACGACTGTACTATTGTCATTTTCCAAAATTTTCGCGGGATCCACTTCCGTGACTTTCACGCGGTAAAGGGTATAGCCACCGCTTGTAGATAAAACAGAAATCCAATCACTGACTTCCCCATTTCCTAAAGCCACCGCCGCATCGACAACCTCTTGATCAAGCGTAGTGGTCGAGGCATCGATGTAGCCATAAAAACCGCCCTTGTCTTTGGTGGAAGCATCGGTGGAATATTGAGCCACGATGTCTTCAAAAGCGGTTTTATCATCCAAGGCTTTTTGGATTTCCTCTTTTAATTTGGTTTCTTCTTCACTGAGATTTTCCGTATCCTCAACTTGAATGGTTAAAACAGAAATCAAGCGGGCCCCTTCTGGTACATAGGTAGCCAATTTGGTAATGTTTTCTTGGACAAACTCTTTATCCAAAACGCGCATTTTTCCCACGATACGCGCATAATCTTCCACTGCGCTATCGCCATAAAACCCAAGGCTAGCCAATTGTTGAATGGTTTGAATGGAATCTTCACTATCGGGATTGGCCTTCAAATTGTTTTTTAAATTTTTGGCGATGGTTTTGGCTTCTTGGTCCATTTCACTTGTCGCACTCACGGCTTGGTCAACCACGTTGTTGCGATATAAACTGTAAAGAAGATTTCCGGCATTTTGGATATTCTCGTCATACAATGCCGTGCTTGTGATGTCGCCAATGGTTGTGGATACTACGACATCTTCGCCATCGACTTTGGTGGTTTTGACGTTATCTTTGGTGGTATCCATAATGAAGTAGATGAGTACTCCAAGAAAAAGTACGGCCAAAAGACATACGAACCAGTATTTTCTTAAAAATTCGATCATAACAAATTCGGCAAGGAGACTCTACTGAGGAGAAATTGCCGAACTCTCCTTTCTTTTTTCTTTTTAAAACTTCCTAAACAAAAATTCCTTATTAAAAGAAGCGCAAAAAGCGCCCACGTGAGGCTCTCTTTTTTAACTGGATCTTTTAAGCATTTTTCTCATTAAAGCTCCAAAGTAAAACCATGAAAAATCCCCTTAAAAGATTCCAACCACGCTCTCAAAGACTTTTCGTTTTTAGAAGAAAAATTAGACTCAAACCAATCTGTCAAGTCAAAAAGAGGAATAGATCGACAATTTGGAGTTAGTCTGCCAAA
>JAAVAY010000100.1 GCA_014803815.1 Allobaculum sp.
GAAAAGCTCCACCGCCTGCCCATCCTCTTAAATCTTCGTAAAAGAAAGTTTGGCAATCTACAAGCACTCCAGTTTCTGTCCAATAATTAAAAGTTAAAGCCACAAGACTCGTAGTTTGAGGATGGTCAGTTTGTTTAGAAAAATAATTTTCCACATCTTCTTCATCATAGACAAGGAAGACCTCTACACCAAGATCTTCTCCCGCTATTACCGATATCGGTTCCCAAGGTTGGGCTAGGCTATAATTCTCGGGAAGTGTTAATTGTTCAAAATCGAGAAAAACTAGTCCATCGATTTCATCCGGCACTTCAAGATCTTGATTCGCAATAATTAGACCAGAGGAATCAATGTAGGAGATAAAAAAGTCGGTGACTCCATCCATATCATCGGCATAAACAGGAATGGTCAAAAAGAGCAGGAAAAGAAAGCTTTCCAAAAGGAAGAACAAACACATTTTTTTAGATCGCATAACTTTTTCATTCCTTTCTTTCAAAAAATAATAGGCCCTTCTTTCTAAAAAATGTTTTCTCTATAAAAAACATACCGAAAAAAGAAAGAATCTTTTTGACTGTTGCTTAAAAAAAACTTGAATAAAATGAAAAACTCAGACAGGATAAAAAAACAAAGCGAACAAAGATTTAACTTTATTCGCTTTGTTTAAAGTACACACGATTCTTGAGAGTCTAAAGTCGTTAAAGAAGAAGATAGCTTTGAACGCATTTCTTCCGCCTTTTGTTTTAAAGTATCCACTTCTTCTACCGTGTCATAAAGCATGTAAACGGGTTTACCATCAAAAAAGTCCAATCGATCCTGATGATAGTGTCCAAAAAACCAGATAGAATAGTCAGTTTTTTGACGAATCGTTTCCAAAAAATCTTGTTGGTTGACTCGATTAGAAGAATATAGATTCATAGAGTTGGTATAGCGTTTTGTAATGGGATGAGAGCTAAAAATATCATGCGATAAAATGCAATCGACTTTCCAATCGCATTTTTCTAGGGTGTCTAAGGTATGTTCAACTTCTTCTTTGGAAAAGATTTCTTCCTCCCACCAATTGATGCCAGCGCTACGATACGCTACATCATGAGAGAAACCGCCACCTAAGCAAAGCCACGATTTGCCGCCAAACTCATAGCGTTCGCCGCGGCGCAAATGGTAAATATTTGAGCGAATCTTTCCAGCTTTTCCACCCTTCCAATCGACTACAGGGTATTCATTGAGGACATCAAAGTTTTCATGATTACCATCAATAAAAACTGTCGTCCAAGGCAAACTTTCCAGCCAATTCAGCCAAAAGTTGTCCGAACTCCCTCCATCCCAAATGCATCCAAAATCACCACAGATGACTAAATAATCGTCTGGGCCAAGTTGGCTAGCAGCCTTGAATTCATCAGGATTAATCTTATGGATATCAAAAGCTCCGTGAATGTCACTAGTAAGGTAGACCATAATGCACCTTCTTTGGTGCCATGCCCATTTACCCAGCTCCAGGTAAATCCTGGATTGATTCTCTTTAGTTTGGTCTTTCCAAGTCTTTACTGGAGACGAGAAAACGTGAACAGCAACCTTTCTTCGCGGTTCATTCCGCATTGGTTTAAATCTATCGAGGCTTTATTCTTTTGTCTTGGTTTTCCAAAAATTTTGTTTAAGATTACCTTGGAAATCATAAGTGAAAGGGTTTTCGGAAAAAGAAAAAAGCTGGTCTAGGTTTTAAACCTTGAACAGCTTTCCATTCTAAGTAGATTCCATTTTGGAATCATAGAAGGTTCTAAAGAAAACACAAGATAGATCGTTTTTTGTTCAAAAGGTTTGAACTCTAAACTTTAGGAGATAACATTTTGTTCTTCTAAAGCTTCTTGAGCTACTTGAGCAACTTTTTCTGCTTCTTGAGCTGCTAATTTCGTTTCTTTTACGAGAGCTTGCGCAGCCGCAATTTTTTCCGCTTCTTTGGCCCGATCGAAAGCCAGATAGCCAGCTCCAATTAAGCCAGAATCTTCGGATAAGGAAGAAGGCCGAATGTCCACATAAGGAGCAATAGGCGCAAAGACTTTGGTTTTTACGCGATCTTCCACGTCTTTGACAAAGCCCTTGATCTTCATGGCCACAGAGCCACCTAAAATAACGATTTCAGGATCGGTAATAGCGATAATAGTGGCAATCATATTGGCCAAATATTCTTTTGCATCTTCCATAATGGCCATAGCGGTTTCGTTTCCAGCTTCGGCAAGAGCATTGACTTCACCTGCATGTTTTACATCCAAACCGGCCTTTTTAGCCCGGTTAGTAATGGCGGTACCCGAACAAATGGCTTCTACTCCTCCAGGAATCACTAAGCCATGTTGGGGTCCATCTTTCCACAAAATGCAGTTAGCGATTTCATGAGCAAAGCCATGAGCGCCATTATAAATCTTTTTATCAATAACTTGTCCAGATCCTACACCTGTGGAAATGGTTAAGAATTGAACATAGCGTTTGTCTTTTCCATCTCCAACCACAGCTTCAGCTAAAGTGGCTAAGTTAGCATCGTTTTCCAAGGCACAAGGCAAGCCAGTTAATTTGGTGATGGTTTCGGGAATGGATAGAGTCCACCATTTTTCCCCGAGATTAGGACTTCGTAAAATATAACCCGTTTCCAAATCAAGAGGTCCAGGGCAGGAAATACCAATTCCCACAATATCTTTGTTAAAGCTTGAAATAATGGAAGCAATCTTTTTGAGCGTTTCATTTGGATCTGTTGTGTTGGTTTTAAATTGAATTCGTTCAACCACGTTTAAATCTTCATCAATGAGAGCCACGCGCGTATTGGATCCACCAATATCAATTCCAACGCTGTATTTCATAGTCAATGTCCCTTCTTGTAGAATCCAACATGATTGAAAATCCATCGTTTTTCCATTTGAATTTCAATCATGGGAAGAAAACATGCCAAAACATGCTTTTAGATCCTGTTTTTAGAAAGAGTTTCCAAAAATGAGTTGAAAATTCTTAAAAAATAAACAGGCAGATTTTGTCTTTTATAGGAAAAAGACTTCTGCATTCAGTGTAACACACCTAATAAAAAGCGCTTACACTTCTTTTGCTCTACGTAAATCCTCGGCTCTTACAATGGCACTTCCATATTCTTCAAAAGATTCGGAAACGATCCGACGTTGTTCAAAAGGCAACAAAGCTGTAATTTCATCTTCATCATATCCAATCACAAGCGTGCGTTCGGATACCATAATGGGACGTTTAAGAATCGAAGGATTGCGTTGAATGATTCCAATTAAATCGTGAATGGAATATTCATCAATGCTTTTGGAAAGAAGATGATAAGCTTTAGACCGCGTGGAGATAATATCACTTGTTCCATTTTCGCAACGGGACAATAAATATTTGACTTCCGTTTCTTGAAGCAAGTTGGAAAAGATATTTTTTTCCAAAAAGGAAATGTGATTGTCTTGAAGCCAACGCTTTGCTTTACGACAGCTTCCACAACCAGGAGAAGTATAAATAATTACCATAATAACCTCATTTCATCCATGCTTTGCGGTATGGGTTCATGGTATCATGTGGGTTATTTTAGGGTTGTATTTTTGCTTAAGTAAGATTTGCTTAATATCACTTCAAGATGATAATCTAAATTTTTGTATAGGGGGCAACTTAGAAAAGTCATTTTAAATGCTCACTTATTTCAAAAAAATACTTATTCTTCCTTCTTCTTTTTGAGCCACTAAAAAGACCATTGGAATTTTTCCAATGGTCTAGTCTTTAAATTAACTTATTCTACACCAATGATAAAGGAATAGACAGGCTGTTTTCCGTTGTAGACTTCGATTTCGGCATCGCATTTATTGGCTACATAGCTTTCCAACTCATCTGCTTGTTCTTTCATAGCATCTTCACCATAAATCAAAGTGACGAGTTCAGTTTCATCGCTAATCATGCGATCCAATAATTTCTTGGAGACAGTCATCATATCGGCTTCTGCATCTACGATGGATTTGCCTAGAATACCCATATATTGACCAGCTTTGATGTCTAAACCTTCATAAGTCGTATCTTTAATGGCGTAAGTGACTTCGCCAGATTGAACGTTTTGAATCGCCTCATTCATATCGGCTAAGTTGGAGTCAAGATCGGCATCGGGGTTAAACATAATACAAGCAGAGAGACCTTGAGGAATGGTTTTAGCTGGTAAAACGTGCACATCCCGATCTTCTTCCACTTGACCCGCTTGTTGAGCAGCCATCACGATATTGGAGTTGTTTGGGAAGATCAAAACATGATCGCAGTTGAGCTTTTGAATGGCACTGATGAAATCTTCTGTTGAAGGGTTCATGGTTTGGCCACCCGAAATGACAACATCTACGCGCAGATCTTCAAACATCTTTTTAATACCATCACCAGCCGCCACGGCGATTAAACCATATTTTTTATGTTCCGTGGCGAGTTCTTTTTCTTCGGCTTTTTCACGTTCCAAAATCTCCTCGTGCTGATCGCTCATGTTTTCCACTTTTAGTTTGACAAAGCGACCTTGACGTTTACCCATACGTACAGCTCGGGCAGGTTCGAGAGTATGAACATGAACTTTAACCAAATCATCATCTTGGACACAAACAATGGAGTTACCGATCGTGGCCAATTCTTCTTTAAAGCGAGCTTCTGAGAAGTGCTTCATGCCTTGAGAGCTCAGTTGCAAAATAAACTCAGTGCAGAAACCGTATTCCGCTTCGCCGCCTTCCACTTTGGTTTGGCTTGCTTCTGCGCTGTCGCTATTTTCTTGCAGTTCCACTGGTTTTCCTTCCATCGCAAGAAGCATCCCTTCAAAGATAGAAAGTAAGCCAGCACCACCAGAGTCAACGACACCGACTTCTTTTAAAACAGGGAGTAAATCAGGGGTAGTGTTCAACGAAATTTCGCATTCCTCTACCATTTTTTTCATGACATCGGTGCAATCTGTGATGTCTTCAGTAGCCACATACGCATAGGTATAATCCGCAGCTTCACGAACGACGGTTAAGATGGTTCCTTCTACTGGACGCATAACCGCTTTATAGGCTACACGACTACCATTGACTAAAGCCGAGGCCAATTGCATCGCATCAAGAGTATCTAAATCCGCTACCGCTTGATAAAAGCCACGGAAGATTTGAGATGTGATAACACCAGAGTTACCACGTGCGCCCATCAAAAGACCACGGGATAACACTTTGGCAATAGCTCCTACTGTATCTTGAGGGCATTTTAAAGCTTCCTTTACCCCATTGGTAAAGGTTAAACACATATTGGTTCCTGTATCTCCATCAGGAACTGGGAAGACGTTAAGTGCGTCAATTCGAGCTTGGTTGTTGGCTAAGTTATTGCTTCCAGAGCGAAGCATCTCTTTGAAAAGGGTACCGTCAATACGTTCCATAATTAAAATCTCCTTACTTTACGCTTCTGACGCCCTGAACATACAAATTGACAGCTTCAACTTTCACTTCCAGGGTTTTCTCTACTACATAACTAATGCGTTGCTGAGCCGCCATCATGACTTCGGATAGCTTAATCCCCTGCATCGCAATGACATAGATATCAAGAATTAAAGAATTTCCATCCTGGCGGACGATGACGCCGCGAGAATAGTTATCTCGTTTCAGAAGTTCTGCCCATCCGTCTTTCAGGATTTTCTGGCTAGCCATTCCGATAATTCCATAACATTCATTGATGGTACCACCTACTAAATTAGCAATGGCATCTAAGGAGATTTCAATTTCTCCAAACTCTGTAGATTTATGAATCGGCATGTTTTCCTCCAGTAAATTAAATGGACGTTTTTGATTAATCTGAAATCAAAAAGGTGATGTATAAGCACTGTGCGATCAAATTCAGTACTTGAGGCAAAAATAGGGGATTTTTACCTGTTGGCATCGCGTTTATTATAGTCGGTTTCGAAATAAAACCGAAATAATGTAAACGATTTTTCGAATCGCTCCTTGGTGGTTCGACTTTGTTCTTTGAAGCGATCCTTAAACTAAGAATAAGAAGATTAGAGACAAAAAAGGCTTCCCATGCTCTAAGAAAAAAGAAAATCTATCTTACCTCTTTGAAAGGTAAGAGTAAAAGAAGAGATAAAGTCTTTTTCAGTTTCTTTCCCTTTCAAGATTGGAAATAAAAAACCAATGGAGGTTTTCAATTCCATTGGTGTAGATCTATTAAAAGATTTAGGGAGTATAGGGGAAGAAAGTATCGGTTCCTGCATCATACGTGTAATAAATTTGATGTTCCGTATCGTAGAACAATCCAGTGGAAGCTGAATGCAAAATGGTTTCGACTGCCGAAGGACCCCAGTCAGTAATTTGAGAAAGATCAGCCGGAATTTGGGTAGAAGCAGGATCGCTTTCTTCTAAGGGCGTTTCGGGAGCTAAAGATGTGGTTTGATCGGAAGTTTGTTCGGCCGGAGTCTGAGCAGGCGGTGTGGTATTAGCCTCACTGCTTGCGTTTTCGTCCTTGTTTTCTTCATCCTCATTCTCATCCTCTTCTTCGGTGTTCTTGAACAAAACACTCTTAGGAATTTCACGATTTTCCGCACGCTGTTCAGGAGTTAAATACATATAGGTACAAGCCACTTTATTGACTACCCCATTTTCACCATCCAATAAAAAGCAAACGTTATCCCCTTGCAAATTAGCCAAGACTTGTTGATAAGCGCTCATCATATAGAGAGAACGAATGGAGGTAAACACGGTGTTTCCATCTTGTAAGACGAGCTTCAACATTTCCTTGTCATAACTCTCTTCCCAAGGCTGGATTTCAGCAATTTTTTCCAAAACGTCTCGCGTTAAATAGTCTGGATGGCGACGAACCTCTTTGGCAATGAGATCAATGTCTGCCATGCTTCCATCTTCCATTTTGGCGATGAGCGGAAAATGAACAAGAGTGGACGCATCGAGTTCATCCGTCATTCGAATCCGTTCTCCCTCTGAAGAAACAAGATACTGGAACCCATCCTGCTCGAAATAGCCAATAATGGTTTTTTCCGTGATTTCAATGCTCATATTTTGGCCATCGAGTTCCACTGTAGCGCTTTCGATTAAAGGGTTTTGTTTTAAAGCGCTCGCGACCTGACTTGGAGTATGTAAAAAGGTTCGATCGTCAATAGAAACCCCTGCAATAGCATATACCTGTTGAGGAGTATAATAATAATTTCCCGTGCAACTTAACGCTTGAATTTGAGTAGCTGGAGATAACAAATAGATTCCAACGCTGAGAACCAAAATGGTTCCAAAACCAATGAGAGCTTTCACCCAAGTTGGCCAAATGCGCTTAGGCTTTTGTGACTCAGAATTAGAAGGTGTGGAGGTCGTTTTGGCCTTTTTCTTTGGCATCCCAATTGATCCTTTCTACCTCAGTAATTAAACGAACGCCAAAGACTTGGTAAGCTCGTTCTTGAATTAGGCAAATTAAATCATCTACATCTTGGGCGGTGGCATTTCCTTCATTGACGATGAAGTTAGC
>JAAVAY010000101.1 GCA_014803815.1 Allobaculum sp.
TCTAATTCAAATTCCACCGCGACTTCTTTGATCTTCGTATCCGTCGTCATAATGGCCGCGGCGGTATCACTCGAATCGGTGCCTAAGACGATCTCTTGGGTACCTTTTTCCACTTTTTCAATGGGCAATTCCACGCCGATCACACCTGTGGAAGCGACTAGAACATCCTCGACATCTAAACCGAGTTTTTGGGCAGCCACTTGAGCTTGTTTGAGGGCATTTTTTTCATCATTGATGGCACACGCATTGGCGTTTCCAGAGTTGATGGAGATGGCTTGCGCTTTGCCATTGGCCAAATGCTTCATATTGAGATATAAGGGAGCGGCTTTGACTTGGTTGGAGGTATACACCGCTGCAACGCTGCAAGGGGTAGTGGAGTAAATCAAAGCCAGTTCTTTTTTATTGGGATTGTTGCGAATGCCGCAATGCACCGCCCCTGTTAAAAAGCCTTGGGCGGCCGTAATCCCGGATTGGACTTCTTTCATAGCCGATTTCCTTTCTCTATGGGACGTTTCAAAGAAACGAATATGGATATGGTTTTTACCGTTTTGAAATTGGCCTTCTTGGGCGGTATTGTCAACCTTTTTTCGCGCTTTTTTACAAACTAAAATGCAAGCCCTTGGTTTCTTCCAAACCAAGCATCAAATTCATATTTTGCACCGCCGCGCCACTCGCCCCTTTGCCAAGATTGTCAAAGCGGGCGCTTAAAACAAGACCGTTGTCGTTGCCATTGACAAAGATCTCCATTTTATCTAGGCCGGCTAAGGTATTGGAGAAAAGCGCGGGTTCTTTGGGCAAGACTTCAATAGGAGTATTGGCATAGTGTTCTTGATAAAGTTCATAGAGCGCCTTAGCATCGATACTAGGTTGGCTTAAAGTAGCGGGATCTAAAAGTACGTGAACAAGCATCCCCTGCTTATAGTCATCAACAATCGGGACAAAGATGGGCGCTTTCTCTAAGCCACAAATTGCCTGCATTTCAGGCAAGTGCTTATGACTGAGACCTAAGGCATACGGTTTGGGGCTATCCATCTCGCTTGTTTTTTCCGTTTCGTAGTCTTGAATCATCGCTTTGCCCCCACCACTATAGCCAGTGAGTGAAAAGGCGGAAAGCTTGACATCTTTTGGTAAAAGGCCCTTTTGGACAAGAGGAGCGACAAGGGCGATGAAGCCTGAGGCATGGCAGCCGGGATTGGCCACCCATTTCGCCTTTTGAATGGCGGCTTTTTGATTGGCATCGAGTTCGGCAAAGCCATAGGTCCAGTCTGGATTGGTGCGATGGGCGGTACTGGCATCGATGACTTTGGTATCCATGTCTTTTAACCACTCCATCGCCTCTTTCGCCGCCGCATCGGGCAGACATAAGAAGACCAAATCTGCTTCTTGCATCAACGCTTTACGGGCTGTAGGATCCTTGCGCTTTTCGGGATCGATTTGTAAAACCTCTACATCATCGCGTTCTTGTAGACGCTGGTGTATTTGTAGGCCAGTCGTGCCAGCCTGTCCATCAATATATACTTTTTTCATATTTTATCCTTCTTGCACTCCTGGCAGGGAAGTAGAAAGGCCGCCTAAGACTAGGCAGCCTTGTATGGTCAAAAGCAAAAGTCTCTCACTTTGGCTTTTATTTGTGTTTTGCGATAAAGTCTTTGGCCATCTCCACTTGTTTTAACACACTTTCAGGAGCCGGCCCGCCGTATACCTTTCTTTGATTGACACAGGTCATTAAATCAATGGCTTCATAGAAGTCTTGATCAAACAAAGGCGAGAGGGCTTGAAGCTCTTCTAAGGAGAGTTCATCAAGCGTCTTATTTTGGGCGATGCAATCGGCCACGAGCTGGCCAGTGAGTTTGTAGGCATCCCGAAAAGGCATGCCCTTTTTAGCTAAGTAGTCGGCACAATCGGTGGCATTAATGAAGCCTTTTTTCGCTGCCGCCAACATATTTTGATCCAACACTCGCATCGTCTTTAACATCGGAATCAAGACTTTTAAGCAGTTGAGAACGGTATCGCTTGCATCAAAGACAGCTTCTTTATCCTCTTGCATATCTTTATTGTAGGCAAGAGGAAGGCCTTTCATGACGGTGAGCAGGGTGATCAAATCGCCATACACCCGACCACTTTTGCCCCGAATGAGTTCGCACATATCGGGATTTTTCTTTTGAGGCATGATCGAGCTACCCGTACTAAAGGCATCGTCGAGATCGATGAATTTAAACTCCCAAGAACTCCACATGATCATCTCTTCACAAAGCCGACTCATGTGCATCATGATGATCGACAAGTCGCTTAAAAATTCGATCGCAAAGTCCCGATCCGATACGGAATCTAAAGAGTTGGCGGTTGGTTTAGAAAACCCGAGGTGTTTTGCGGTGTATTCCCGATCCAAAGGAAAGGTCGTTCCCGCAAGTGCTCCCGCACCTAGGGGACATTCATCCATGACCTCAAGGGCATTTTCCAACCGCCGCACATCGCGTTGAAACATGGAGGCATAAGCCATTAAGACGTGCCCAAAGGTAACGGGTTGGGCTCTTTGAAGGTGGGTGTATCCTGGCACGATCGTATGGGCGTATTGTTCACCTAAAGCAGAAAGAACGTTGATTAATTGCAACAGACGGCTTTTGATTTCGCTGATGACTTCCACCACATACAAGCGCAAGTCCAACGCCACTTGATCGTTGCGGCTGCGGCCCGTATGCAATTTTTTGCCAGCATCACCGATTTTAGCCGTGAGCAATTGTTCTACACAGGTATGAATGTCTTCGTATTGGCTTGGATCAAAGTAGATCTTGCCTGCATTCATATCGGAAAGCAGCTCCAATAAGCCGTGATGGATGTCGGCTTTTTCCTCTTTGGAGATGATGCCCTGTTTTTCAAGCATACAACTGTGAACAAGCGAACCCAAAATGTCTTGCGGATACAATCTGTTGTCAAAGGGTAGTGAGGTATTGAAGTCGTTGGCGCTAGGATCCGTTCCTTTAGAGATCCGGCCGGCCCATAAAGTTGTCATAAGCTACTCCACGCTGGAGAAGTGCTCCCCAGTCTCTTCAAAGAGGGCTTGATCATTTAAAGCCCGTACAGCGATGGGTAAGCCAAAGAGGTTGATGAAGCCAGCGGAATCGCTTTGATCGTAGCAATCGTCTTCATCAAAAGTAGCCATACCCGCATTATATAAGGAATAAGGTGAGGTAACAGAAACCGGAATGATGTTGCCCTTGTAGAGTTTCAAAGTGACATCACCCGTCACGGTTTGTTGAGTTTCATCTACGAAGGCAGAGAGGGCTTTGCGAAGAGGGGTATACCACAAGCCATCGTAAACGAGTTCACCGAATTTTTGACCCACGATTTCTTTGAAATGCTTCGTGTTTTTATCCAAGGTGATCTCTTCCAACTTGTCGTGGGCTGCATATAGAATGCTTCCCCCTGGGGTTTCGTATACCCCACGCGATTTCATCCCCACTAAACGGTTTTCGACGATGTCAAGAATACCAATGCCATTGGCCCCACCAAGTTCGTTGAGCTTTAAGATGATGTCTTTGGCGGAAAGCTCTTCGCCATCCACTTGGGTTGGTACCCCTTTTTCAAAGTGAATGCTTACGATGGTAGGAGTATCGGGAGCCATTTCAGGTGAAACCCCCAATTCCAAGAAGCCAGGTTGATTGATGGGTGCTTCGTTAGCAGGATCTTCTAAATCCAAGCCTTCGTGAGAGAGGTGCCACAAGTTTTTATCTTTAGAGTAGTTGGTTTCTTTGTTGATCTTTAAAGGAATGTTATGCGCTTCGGCATACGCGATTTCTTTTTCTCTAGAATTTAATTCCCAAAAGCGCCAAGGAGCGATGATATCGAGTTCAGGAGCGAAGGCTTTGATGGCCAATTCAAAGCGCACTTGGTCATTTCCTTTTCCGGTGCAACCATGGCAAATCGCTTCAGCGCCTTCCGCTTTGGCGATTTCTACAATCCGTTTGGCGATGATGGGTCTTGCAAAAGAGGTACCGAGTAAATACTTTTCATAGCTTGCCCCCGCTTTTAAAGAAGGAATGATGTAATCGTCCACAAACGTGTCGGTTAAATCTTCAATGTAGAGTTTGGAAGCACCCGTGGCTAACGCTTTTTCTTCCAAGCCTTCTAATTCACTGGCTTGTCCGACGTTTCCAGAGACCGCAATGACTTCGCAATCACCATAATTTTCTTTTAACCAGGGAATTAAGCAAGAGGTGTCTAAACCACCCGAATACGCTAAGACGATTTTTTTATAGGTTTTATTTTCATTGTGTAAGTTGCTCATGATCTTTTCTCCTTGGAAGTCTATTTTTTGCGCATCGATTCATTTCGATGTATTGTGTATTGTGGTAAAGTGTAGCTTTAAAAATTGGGGAAGAACCGAGGAAAAGAAGAATGAGGTAGTAAAGGCTACGACTCTAAAAAAAAACGCCCTTTCACTATGAAAGGACGATTGTTATCGCGTTACCACCTAACTTCCCTTTGTTCAATGCAAAGGGCACTCTCCCATAACGTCGGGTCACGAGAACCGCTCGATTTCTGTCGCAGTTCCACTCACGGACACGTTCCTTGCACTGTTGTCGCTATGTTTCACCAACCCATAGCTCTCTAGAGACTTTCCTGCAAGTACTTCTTCCGGTCATTGATTTGATAGTTTGTATTCTAAAGCCTATTCAAAGATTTTCAACTCTTTTGAAAGGTATTTTTTTTCTTTCATAAAAATCGTCCTAAAAGCGCTATTCTTCTTCTCTTTTCGATTTGGAGTATATGATTTTAGGCGCTTTTTTAGGCATTTTCCCGTTTTAATTTTTTGATTCAAGGGAGCTTTTTTTAGAGAGGTCGATCTTTTAATTTTTTTGGCGCAAAAATATTTTATGGTTTAAAATACATGATTTAATAAAGAGTTTTAGATAAAATTTCAAACTTATAGTATACATTTTGTATAGATATACCAATTAAATAAGACTTATATCAATCCAATTAAGGGAATATACTAATTGTAGAGAGACCAATTTTGTTCTCTTTTGCGCTTTTCAACATTCCTGTTGGCTCCAATCTGTTTGGCTTTAAAACCAACATGACTAAATTCCTACAAAAATGATCTTTAAAATCTGAGTTATCTAAAAGGAGAGAGTATGGAAGAAAAAATTTGTCCCATGTGCCCAAGAGGATGCAATCAAAATGCTTTGAGCTGTGGAAGAGGAAAGGCTTATTTCCAAGCTCAAGAAAATCCTCAATCGGCTCAAAGCAATCCCTCACTAAGTTCAGAGTCTAGCCAAGCTTCTACGTCGCATGGCCATCATGATCACGGCACCTATCATGAAAGAAAAGGAAGAGGTCATCACCACCTGAAAAACCAATTTCCTCAAGACAGCTTAGCGAGTCTTTTGATGCAGTGTGGTCATCACCTTTTCCACTTAGCCCGAAAAGGCCAAGAGGTTAGTGCTGATGAAATCGTGAAAGGTTTATCGACTAGCGAACAAGAACAATTGAAGGAATTGTTGAATAAATTGATTGCGGGATGGAACAATCAATAATCTCAAGAAAAAAGGAGCTACGGCCCATCTCAGCTCCTTTTTTCTTATGATTTTTTAGAATCTTGGCTAGAAAGCTTTTCTAGAGATTGATCCAGCTTTTTTTCTTGATCTTCTTTTCTTTCCAGTTTCGCTTCGAGTTTTTCAATTTTCTTATGAACTTTTACATCCTTTTCTAAAGCATGGGCTTCAAGACTCTCCCTAGAAGGATTCTTTTCAAACTTCTCTTTAGGAAGCGCAATCACACAACACAGGATCAACAAGCCCGCACTGACCAAAGACACATAATGATCTAAATAAGGACAAAGCAACCCTCCGATGGCGATTCCTCCTACATAGGACAGCACGATCAAGGTATAAAGCCAGCCTCGGAAAGCGTCTTCCCGATCGCTCAAATGAAACCACCGAGTCCAATGGACGAAAGAATTTTGAAAGCTTCCATTGATCACGACCGTGGCTACAGGAGTAGAGCGAATCTTACGAAACGTAATCGTCTGCAGTCCGCAACAAAGCCCAAAGATCGGATTGGCCAAAGCATTCCAAGAATCGGGTAAAAAGGTAGCGAGAACGATGAGGAAAATTTCAAGATAAAATGGCTTGCGCCGCCATTGGGGATAATTGGGTTTGTCATGATAGTGTTCCGCAATGATCACCCCAAGGGCAAACATCAAAGGTGGAAATAAGTACTTGGGTACTTTGGAAAAATCTCCTTGCGCCAAGTCCAAGCCCAAATACAGCAAGTTTCCACTTTGGCTGCTCGCAAAGACTTTTCCTCGCGTTACATACGTACAAGCATTTAAAATGCCAATACTCATTGTCAGCAATACTCCAGCTCGTACCGATTCCACATCCTCCTGTTTGTCTTTAGTGACCAACTCTTTTAACGCTTTTTCCTCTTGTAAAGTGTATTCATGGATCTTCATAGCTTCATTATTAAACCAAGCTGTTTGATGGCTTTTGAGATGCTCACCTTCTTGTTTTTATAAGATTTTGGCTCTGAAATCCTTCTTATAAA
>JAAVAY010000102.1 GCA_014803815.1 Allobaculum sp.
AACATCAAGCTCATCGAGCAACAGCTCTTCCTGGACGAGTAATATGCCCATGAACATCAGTTAAAGATTTTGATAGGAAAAGTTGAATAAATCCCATATCGGACCAAACCAAAATGTCAAAAGCTTTCTTTTCAAGAATTGGTTCTTTACCTTTGGTTTTCCTAATTGTTTGTAAAACTTAAATTCGTCCAGTTTTATTCGTTAATTTACATTTATAGGTTATGAATATAAATTGTTCCTTTATTAGAGATTGAATTAAAATAGGAAGGAGTATTGAGATGGTCTAAGAACGAGGCTATTCCTCGTCCTCTCTCCTTCCTTTTATTCATTTTAAATAACTCTACTAGAGCCGTAGTCTATAGGTAACAGCTCTTCTCTAATATAGAGAACTAAACTATACTTATCGAGGCATAAACTGTGGACGAATTTAATAGATCTGAGCTCGTCCCTAATAGCTCTTTGTATTAAAAGCATTGATTCGATTTTGATTAATATAAGAAAAAAACTTGATTTGGAGGTGAAATAAAAAATGTTTAGTGATTTTATAAATGGAGCTTTTCCATGGATTTTATTGGGATTATTTATGGCGATTAGTTGTTCTTTGATAAGTAAAGAATAATCTTAGATCCAAATAGACTGAGGCCAAGTAAGGTTGACTAGTTGGGGAAATTTGAAGTTTCAAAATAGACCTATCGAATTTAAAAATTTTGTGATCAATTTCGCAAAATTACGGTATTTACTCTTTCATTTTCTTGATTTTAATCCAAAGCCATCTTTATAATTCTGAGCTAACGGAGGAAACGAAAATGAAAAATGTGTTCAGCACAGCTGAAACCTTCAAAGCGGCTTTAATTGGGGAATTGTCTGACCGCTTTGGGCGCGATATCGAAGACGCTTATCCAGAAGAAAAATACCTAGCTCTTGGAAACTTAATTCGTGAATCGCTTGGCTTTTCTTGGAAAACTACAAAGAAAAGTGTTTCTGAACATCATACAAAACAACTTTATTACTTTTCCATGGAATTTTTGATGGGACGTTTGATGACCAACAACCTCATGAATATGGGCGTTTATGATGTGGTCAAAGAAGGTCTCGCCGATCTTGGCATGGATATTCATAATTTAGAAGAGTTAGAAGCTGATGCGGGGCTTGGTAATGGAGGTCTTGGCCGTTTAGCTGCTTGCTTCTTGGATTCTTTAGCGAGTTTAAACTTAGCGGGTAATGGGAACTGCATTCGCTATCGCTATGGACTTTTCCGTCAGGAAATTGTCAACGATCACCAAGTCGAAAAACCGGATTGCTGGTTACGCCTTGGTAACGTATGGGAAGTTTGGAAACCTCAACATGCTGTACAAGTAAAATTTGGTGGAACTTTAAATGCCTATATGGATCAATTCGGGAAATTCCATTCTACCTACGATCCAAGCTTTGTGGTCAAAGCGGTTCCTTATGATGTCCCCATTATTGGCTATCATACTTTAACAACCAATACTCTTCGTCTTTGGGATGCAGAAGTAGATGAAGAATTTGTACAATCTGGCAACTTAAATCATTACCTCAACGCCATCTCGGCTTTAACTGCTAACGTCTATCCAGACGATTCCACAGAAGAGGGAAAAGCGTTGCGTTTACGCCAAGAATATTTCTTCGTCTGCGCTGGAGTGGATCAAATCATTCGTACTCATCTGAGAATGTATCCAACTTTGGATAATCTTGCGGATGCAGTGGCCATTCAGCTCAACGATACCCATCCCGTTTTGGTGATTCCTGAATTGATGCGTGTCCTCATGGACGATTACAACTATTCTTGGGATGACGCTTGGAATATTGTTTATCATACGGTAGCTTATACCAACCACACCATCATGTCCGAAGCACTCGAACGCTGGCCTATGCAATTGGTACGAACCATGTTACCTCGCATTTACATGATCATTGAAGAGATTGAACGTCGTTTCCAATATCAAGTCATGCACAGCAACAAAGCCAATCACTTTGGGGAAATGTCCATTTTAAAGGCAAACCAAGTTCACATGGCAAACCTTGCTGTAGTGGGTAGTCACTCTGTGAATGGGGTAGCCAAAATTCATACCAATATTTTAATCAACAATGTCATGGCGGATTTTGCTTCTTTGTATCCCAATCGCTTCAACAATAAAACCAATGGTGTAACCCATCGCCGCTGGCTAGCTTATTGCAATCCCCAACTGACCAGTCTTTTAGAAAAATATATTGGCAAGGGCTTCATTCGCCATCCAGAACAATTGGAAAAACTTCTTCCTTATGTAGATGATCCAACGCTTCAAGAGGAATTCTTTGCGGTTAAAAAAGAACGCAAACAAATTTTGGCCGACTATGTAAAAAAGAATCTCAACATCGACGTGAATGTGGATACCATCTTTGATGTACAATGCAAACGTCTTCATGCCTATAAGAGACAATTGATGAATATTTTCCACATCATGTATCACTATTTGCGCATGAAACAGGATCCTAATTATCGCATTGAGCCCACTACATATTTCTTTGCAGCCAAAGCGGCTCCTGGCTATGCCTTAGCCAAAGAAATCATCACGTTGATCGTGAAGGTCGCTAATCGAATCAACTCAGATCCCTATGTTAGCCAATTTATGAAGGTTGTTTTCATTCCAAACTATTCTGTCTCTATTGCCGAGCTTTTAATTAGTGCAGCCGATGTCTCGGAGCAAATCTCTACTGCAGGGAAAGAAGCTTCTGGTACGGGAAACATGAAATTTATGATGAATGGAGCGCTTACACTAGGTACCTTGGATGGAGCCAATGTCGAAATTGTGGAACAAGTGGGCTATGATAACGCCAAAATCTTTGGTTTACAAGTGGATCAAATTGAAACAATCAAACGGGAAAACCGCTATGATGTTTGGAAAATCTATAATAGTAACCCAAAATTGCGTTTAGTCATCGACTCCTTACGGAATTGTACCTGGTCTGAAAATTCCAATGAATTCCAGCTTATCTACAACGATTTGATGTTGCATCGGGATGAGTTTTTTGTGTTAGCCGACTTTGATGCCTACCTCACCGCGCATGCGGATGTGTGCGCTTGGTATCGCAATAAATCGGCCTGGGCTCGAGCTATGTTGATGAATATCGCAAAATCTGGTTTCTTTTCTTCCGACAACACGATTCGTCAATATGCCAAAGAAATTTGGGGACTTGAACCCATTCAATTTACTCTCGAACAATTTAAAGAATACGAATTAACAGAAGAAGACTTTGAAGAGTCTAAAAAGATGTTTTAATTCCAATTTTACGTTGCATTTTTCCTCTTAAAAAAAGCGGCTCAGGCATAAAAACTTTTTTATGCACGTGGCCGTCTTTTTTTATTTCTCTTTTAAAGAACCTAAAACTTTTAGAAGTTAAGCTCTTAAGAAAAGTTTGTAAGATGAATAGATACTCCTTTTTGACGTTTTATCTTAACTTTCCCACAACTTTCCCTACTTTGCCTGACAACCAGAAGTTGATAAACTAAAAGATGATTCTTTTCTTTATCCTCTAGAGTGGAAGGGATTATTTTTCTTAAAAAGACTTGGTCATACACAAGGAGGTTTTTATGTCTCATTCATCCCAAAGAGTCTTGTTGCTCGGAGCGAGCGGATCTATTGGTCGTCAAACGCTCGATATTTTAAAACAACATCCAGAGGATTTTACTTTAGTTGGTATCAGTGCAGGGCATCAAGAAAAAGCTTTAGACGAGATCATACAAGATTTTCCAAGTATACAATGGGCGGGCCTTTCCACCCTTTTACCCAATCAAGTGGATCAAAAAAACGCCATCCAATCGCAAGTGAAGTGGATAGGTGGTAAAGATCAAATGACCAAACTAGTTCAAGAAGCGGATTATGATATTTTAGTCAATGCTGTAGTGGGGTTTCGGGGACTCAAACCAACTCTAGAAGCCATTCAGAAAAATAAAATCATCGCTTTAGCCAATAAAGAATCACTCGTGTGTGGAGGCGAACTAGTCAAACAAGCTCTGAAATCGTCTACCTCTACCCTTCGTCCAATTGATTCTGAACATTCGGCCATTTGGCAATGTCTACAAGGAAACAAAAAGGAAGATATCGAGCGGCTCATCATCACGGCTTCTGGCGGCTCCTTGCGTGATGTGTCTCGAGAAAAACTCAGGGACATTACGCCCAAACAAGCTTTAAAACATCCGTCTTGGAGTATGGGACCACGCATCACTATTGATAGTGCCACTATGGTCAATAAGGGTTTTGAGGTGATAGAAGCCCATTATTTGTTTGACTTACCTTATGAACAAATTGCGACGGTTTTGCATCCTCAATCCATTGTTCACTCTCTTGTAGAATACAAGGATCATGCCTGCATAGCGCAACTAGGAAGTGCCGACATGCGTCTGCCCATTCAATACGCTCTCTACGGACCCGATCGGCCTTATTTTAAAGAAAATGCTCCATTGGATATGACCAAAGCATTGACTTTGACATTTCAGGAAATGGATTTTGAACGCTATCCGCTTTTAAAGACCGCCTATGAAGTGGGTACTAAGAAGGGAAATACAGGGTGTATCTTCAATGCTGCGGATGAAAAAGCGGTGGAATTGTTTTTAAAAGGTCAAATTCCCTTCCTTTTTATTGAGGAACTCATTCTTCTAGCTCTAGAAAATATCCCTTGGCTCGAAAATCCAAGTTATTCTGATTTAGAAGAAACCGATCGCCAGACGCGCTTGTATGTCCAATCTATGGCGGAAGCTTTTTATCCTTTAAAGGAAAAATAAAGATTTGTTTCCTTTTAGATCTCGTTTAATCGAGGAGAAAGAGAAATTGTTTTAAGCTAAATTAAGGAAAGCGAGTGGAGACGTAAACAGAAAGGAAGGTTCGGGTTTTCCTGCCATGTCGATCATGGACCTCCAACCCGAAATGGAATGAATAAAAGACGCTTCGTTTCGTTTGCGGCTCTTGCGGCCTTATTATGCGTGCCGTGTGTAGCCGCGCTACCGATGGAACATACGGCTATTTTGGCTAACTCGACCATCACCAGTGCCGATCAATTTACTGATCAATATTGTGGTGTCTATGTAACCACGATTGCTGCAGATGGCTCAAATGTGAGCCAATTTGCTTGGTATAGCCAAGTGGATGCCTACAATGCCCCCATTTTGGTAGAATCCTATGCCGCATTTGGCCAATTGTCCCCGAGCGTTCAACAAACTATTGTCGCTGCATGTCTTGCTCATAATATTGATTACTATTCTTTTGTCGCTCAAGCCCAAGCATTTTTAGCCCCTGCGCCTGTAGCCGAAATCCCTACTCCAGTGGAAACCGCTGCTCAAGAACCAAGTGAAACGCCTACAAATAGTGCGCCTGTAGGGATTTTACCTGAGGAATCGAGTAGTTCTAATGCTGAGCAGGATCCAAAGGCTTCAAGTCAAGATTCTACCAATTCTTCTACGGCTTCTTCCTTAACCTCTTCTCAGGATTCCACCACTTCTTTGGTTCCCTCGAGTCCAAGTCAAACAAGCCAAACTCCCCCTGAAGCCGATACTCCTCCTGCCCCTGTAGCTACTTTACAAGAGCCTACTTCAAGTCAAAGTCAAGGAAGTGACTCCACTTCGAATGTCTCTTCCTCCAATGCGTCTTCTCAAGCGTCTGCGGATGCCATTGTCCCAGGACAGCCTATAACCCTTGAAAACTACGATCCTTCGCAAGTGGATAGTCAAATTATCTTTAATGGCACCACATTAGCTCAAGGATTGACCTTTGAAGACCATACCAATTCTTTTGATACCAATACGCAACAAGTTATTTGTTCCTTAGCAGCGAAATCTGGCCTCTCAACTTTTGAAGCTCATGAAGTCGTCTATGTATATCAAA
>JAAVAY010000103.1 GCA_014803815.1 Allobaculum sp.
CCACTAACCTTTAATCGGGGAAACATTAGACGTATTCAAGCTTTTATCAAAAAAAGGACTATAGCGATTCAATCGCTATAGTCCCAAAACATTCAAAATTAAAGTTTAGTTATAAGATTAACGGGTTAAGGTTGAGAAGAATCGACTACATCTTGACTCAATTGATTGAGCTCTGCTTCTTCTTTGGCATAAGTCTTTTTTTCTTGTTCTTTTTCGATTTGGACTTCCAGTTCTTTGAACTCATCGGTTGGTTCTTTGGAAGTCTCATTTAACAAATGGGCTTTATCCAAAAGATGGAAAATCAAAGATAAAACAATTCCCGCTAAAGCCGAAAGAACCATGCCAGAAAGCGTGATATCCCCAAATTGGATCGTGACTCCAGAAAGGCCAATGACAAAGACAACAGAAGTCAAAATCATGTTAATAGAATTGGAGTAATCCACTTTTTCATCAATTAAAATCCGTAGACCCGATACACCAATCATTCCATATAATAGGAAAGAGATTCCTCCAATTACTGCGGAAGGAATGGATTGAATGAGAGCACAAAGTGGACCGATGAAGGCGCAACAAATCGACAAAACCGCTGCTCCACCAATGACATAGACGGAATAAACTCCAGTTAAAGCCATGACTCCAATGTTTTCCCCATAGGTCGTTGTGGGAACAGAACCCAATAGACCAGAGATCATTGTGGAGAAGTTATCCGCAAAAATCGTGCGATCCAATCCTGGATCTTTAATCAAATCCCGCCCAATAATTTGACTAGTAACAATTTGGTGCCCAACATGTTCAGAAGTCGTCACCAACAAGACGGGAAGCATGGTAAAGATAGCGCCTAGAGAAAATTGTGGCATTTGGAAATTCGGCAATTGCAACCAAGAGGCTTGTGCGTTCGGTTCAAAGTCTACTACGTCAAATATAATTGCTGGGATGTAGCCACACACCACCGCAATCAAAATGGGAATAATCGCAAAAAATTTGCGGAAGCAAACATTTCCAATGATGGCTACCCCAAGCGTAACGGCAAAAATCACAATATTGCTGATTAAAACGTGTTCATCCAACAATCCTGCCGTAGAAGCCGCGGAATTAGAAAGCTCTAAGCCAATTAAAGCCACAACTGGCCCCATAGCAGCAGGGGGTAAAACGACATCAATCCAATGGGTTCCAAATTTTTTAATGATCAAAGCAATAAGACAGCCAAGCAATCCGACCACTACGAATCCGCCAAGAGCGTAGGGAAATCCCCATTTGGCAATGACAAGACTAGCTGGGCCTAAAAAGGCAAAGGAACTTCCTAAATAGGCGGGCGCTTTTCCCTTGGTAATTGCAATAAACAACAAGGTTCCTACGCCATTCATGAACAGAACAACGGCAGGATTGATTTGGAATAAGAAAGGCACCAATACTGTGGCTCCAAACATCGCAAACAAGTGTTGGATAGAAAGGGGCAAGAGTAGGTTAAAGGGAACCTTTTCTTCTACCTGAATAATTCGTTTAGCCATTTATCTCCTTTCAATAATCTCTTTTCAAGAGAAAGTTTCTTGTCTTTTTCATAATCTAGACAAGTGACCAATCTTTTTTTACGAATTCTAAAGCCTTTTGGCAAGAGGTTTTCCAAAATTGGTCAAAACTTCTTTGTCTTCAAGAAGATCTTTTATTGTCCCTAAGAATATTCTTTCTTCCTTGAATACGATGAGAAAATTTATTCGAAGGATTTAGAATTTGTTCCCACCATAGAGTTGAGAAAAAGAGCGGCTAGAAAAAATCAATTTTAGTGAATGAAAGGAGGAAAGTCATGAATGCAAATCAATTGAAAGAGGTGCTTGAAAAGGGGAAACAGACTCCTAAGCACTTAGGACGTTTATATATTTATGCGAGTGGCTCTCATCTAGAAGAAGAAATTTTAATGGACTTAAAGGAATCCATTAAAATGATTCTGGTTTTAGATGAAGAATCTTTTTATCACCTCATTGAAAAAGCTTCTCTTGCTTGGCAAACAAAGATTGAACAATTCGAACCCCTCATTCAACATTGTGAGGCCATGAAACGCTTTGATGCTTTTAACAAGAAAAAGGGAAAAGAGGAAAAGATAACCGCCTCCTTACGGGCTCTTTTTATCAATGTTTTTTCTCTTTCTCTACAAAAATTTAGTATCCAAACGGGAAAGAATCATCTTACAAAAAAAGACTTGGCCTTTTTAGATGCGCTTTTTAAAGATCCAAATGACCTAGCTCTCTATGAAAAAAGTTTATATTTTCCCTTTCAACAAGTTCAAAAGGGGAAATGGAAGGTGACAAGCGAAGAATTTTTATTTCAATGTCTTTTTCAAGTCCAATGGTTGGCCGATTTTTTAGAAGCTAAGATAACCAATCATCAAGCCAAACAAGCCATTCTCTTGGAACTCTTGAAAATTCAAAAGCATTTTTCCTTAGAAGATCTACATTTATTTTTAGGTCAGCCTCATCAAGCCAAAAATGAATCAAGTGTTCTCTCTGTAACCGAAAATTCTTTTCGTTTGAGTCTTTATGAGGAAAATGGATTCGTCTATGGATGAAAAAAGGAGCCAAACGATTCAGGCGTTAGGCTCCTTTTTTTAGTAATAGATGGGTTCGTAATATTCTTCCGTATAGCCATAATCAATGTCAGTTTCTGGAATGACTTCGACATACGCTTGATCCTCAGGGTACTCTTCCATCATTTCATCTTCAGGAACATCACTGATATTTTCATCCCTTTCTTGTTCTTGCTTTTCTTTATCCGCTTCTTCTTGTTTTTTTTGTTGCTCTAAGGCTTTTAAAGCCTCTTTGTTGTCGGCTTGGTTAAGAGAAACCGTTACATCATAGATGACATCTTGGGTATTCTTATCTTCAAAAAGAACTTTATACGGAATTCCAAGTTTCGTAAACAAATCTGCGTTCACGCGAAGTCCCACGACGTATTGAACATCAAGGGTTTTAAAATCTTCGGGATTGAGTTCTAAGTCGATGAGATCGTAATTCGAACTCGAAACATAGGTATCGCCAGAATCAATTAAATTCACTAAGAAGTGAGCATACCGGTTTACCTTTTCAAAGTCCTCTTCATTATCTAGACCTAGAAGTTTCCATTTTTCTAAATCGGGATAAAAGTTTACCGCATTTAAGACTTTGGCTCCATTGGCCAAAAGTAAGCCTTGGACTTGGTCAGCATACAAAGAAAGCCACCAAGCATCGGGATTTTCTTCTACAATCTTATGAACAGCTTGGGCGAGCGGATAATCCGTTACGGCCGCACTTCCTTGCATTAAAGGATTGACTAAAAGACCAGAAATGGCTGTCCAACAGACCAAGATGCAGTAGAAAAGCTGACGCCATTTGGTAAAGGTCAACCATAAGCCAAAAGCTATTCCAATAGTGAGACCATAAAACACGCTTTCTGGCCATTGTTCAAAGAAAAAGCCTAGGTCTTGCACAATTTTTAGGTAGTTTGGAAACAATGTGGGCTGTGTGATGTAAACCGTCACCCCTCCATACACAATACACACCACTAAACCAACCCAAATTTTTTTCGGAATGGCTTGAGTGGCAATCATCCAAAAAGACCAAACGGTAAAGAAGGTCGCCGTGACTCCAAATACGGTATTAATGCGATTGCACATCGAAAGCAGCGTCAGTTTGGCTAACCATTCAGGAAATTCAAAAAAGAAAAACGACAATTGTAAACCCATGAAAAGGAAAAGCACGTCTCCTACATAGCGCTGAGCTTGTTTTTCTTTGTGCAAATACCACCATAAGTAGGGGTAAAACAACATAAAGGCGAATCCAAAATGGGTATAAGAAGAAATCTCACTATTATTTAAAACGCCAGGATAGCCAAAAGGTTGAAAGATTCCCACAGTATTAAAGAACAATCGCCAAATTTCTTCTCTATTTTCTCCCCCTAGAGAAATGCGTGCGCCTGGATATTCGGTATTGAGTAATAGCTTTAAAGGCTCCCACATACTCCAAAGGGCCGGAATTAAAATAAAGGCGACCCCTAAAATAACACAAGCTACATTGAGATTGTTGCTAAAGTGCCAAGAAAGTTGATCCCGATCTCGGTACAGACAGGCCAACATCAAGGCAAGCATCAAAACGCCTAAGGGAACTTGTAAAGAAGGAAACAAAGCCAAAGTGAATCCGGTGAAAGAGCTGATGGCCAAAATGGTAAAAAGCCACTTCATCCAGCCTTGCTTGATGAAAAAGTAATAGCCTACCACAAATAAGGCGCAAGCCCAAAAGATCACATCGTAAAAATGGGGAGAGAACCACCAAACATTGGCAGGCGCAAAGGTAAAGATAAAGGAGCCAAACACGGCCATATGACGACTTTTGGTCAAAATATAGAAAAGCTCTAAGCTGACCATAAACATCAAGATGGTTTTCGAAAGGAAATACCAAGAAAGACCATAGGCATTGCCGAGTAGGATATAGCCCCATACAAACGGTTTTCCAATGAGTGTTGGACTTAAAACAGGAGAGTTATAGCCCACAATCATGTCTTGTCCAGTCAAAGACATCTGATGGGAGATTTGTTGAAAGTCGTTGTAGTATTGCGAGAAAAAATAGGGGAGTTGCACGTTGTATTCATCGGTTCGAAAAGTTCGCGCGACTCCAAAGAGGATTGAGTCTTGCACACTCGAATCGGCTGTAAAGCGTGTGGCAAAACTCGCTACATTGGAAAAGTGTAGTTGTAAAGCCACTCCTATGCCAAAGACAAGAAGCGCGATAAACCAGCGCCATGTATAGAGAAAATCAAAACAGCGTTCGAAAAAGCGCGAGAAAAATAAGCGCAAAAAGCTCAATACAGTCGCTATTCCTCCAATGGGAAGAGCTAAATCGCTATTGGGAAAGAAGAGATACACAAAAACGGTGGTCAGTCCAATCAATAAGGTTTCCAAAAGAATTTCCACCATCCGCCGAACATCGCGTTTGGTATTCGTAGGTGAAATCATCATTTCATCCCGCATATCCTAAGTCCTCACTCTTTCCACAAGCCCAACGGAGGGAAATTTAGTTGGGCGGGAAGGGGATGAAGAGAGATCTTTATTGGGGGAAACCTTAGAAGAAGCCAAAGAAGATCGAGATCGTGAAAATTTCTGGGATTCTTGCGTTGGCAGATCTGCTTGCGTCCACTGATTCAGAATTTTTCCCTCCCGTAGCGTTTTAGAGGCCAACTGACGGATTTTTTGTTGTTGGCGAAGCCTCATTAAATCACGTTCAAAATCATTTTTTTGATTTTTCCGTAAACTGGCCAAAATAACACCAGTAAAGAAACACAAAAAGGTGGCTATGGCTAAAAGAGTAGCCAAGAGTAAGGTAGGAACATGAGTGACGATTCCCCTATTCCAATACTGAAGACAGATAGGGATAAAAAGACAAATCGTAACTATACCCAATAAAAGGGAAATACAGCTAAAGAAAGCGAAAGGCTTCGTATCGCGCAATAACGTTCCAATCGTTTTGAGAACTTTCACTCCATCGCTTACAGTATTTAGCTTGGATACACTGCCTGCTGGCCGATCTTGGTAATCTATGACAACCTCAGCCAAATTCATGTTGTTATCCAAGGAAAAGATTGTCATTTCCGTTTCGATTTCAAATCCCTTGGATTGTACGGGAAACGATTTCACAAAATCCCAAGAAAAAGCTCGAAGCCCTGTCATGATGTCCGTCACATCGGCATCGTAGAAAGTATTGATCAAAAAGCGCACTAAACGATTTCCGACGTTGTGAAAAGGACGTTGGTTCTCAGTAAAATAGGTCGAAGAAAGTCGATCCCCAATAGCCATATCGACTCCATCATTTAAAACCAAGTCAGCAAGCTTTTTAGCATCGCTGGCTGGATATGTATCATCTCCATCGACCATCACATAACAATCCGCTTCGATGTCACGAAACATCGAGCGTACGACATTGCCTTTGCCCTGTTTGGGTTCATAGCGCACAATGGCGCCAGCCTGACGAGCGATTTTATCGGTGTTGTCGGTGGAGTTGTTGTCATACACATAAATATCGGCATGCTTAAACGCAGCCCGATAATCCTTGACCACTTTTTCAATGGTCCTAGATTCGTTGTAACATGGGATCAAAACCGCAATTTTCTTCATAATGACCCCATTATAAAAGGTTTGGAAAAAATAAGAAATTGCTTACTCGTTCTAGAGGGGCTCTATCGCAAGGCCATCCACTGGTTAAATCTCTAAACGCAAAAAAGCCTTCACTTTTCAGGTGAAGACTCTTTGATTGTGCTTTTTAGTTTAGAAACTAGATATAGGACTCAAAAGGGGAATCTTCCCATGCTGATTCTAATTCATAGGATTCCCTCTCCACTTCTGGCTCTTGACTTTCTAGACCATTTTCTTGATCGGATGCGTCTTGTTTTTTCGCTCGAATGGCTTCTTGAAGCTCTTTTCGATTGTCCGCTTCTTGAAGAGAAACAGACAGATCAAAAATCACCTGATCGGTCTTTTTGTCTTCAAATACAATTTGATAAGGAAGCCTTAAGCGAGTGAATAACACCCCATCCGTTTTTACCCCAATGACATACTGAATATCCAAAGTCTCAAAATCTTCAGGATTGATTCGAAACTCCACAACATCAGAACTTGGACTCTTGACTGAAGTGTCTTGATCACTCAATGCCACTAAAAAATGGGCATAGCGATTAATCGCTCTAAAGCTTTCTTCATCTGTAAGCTCTAGAAGCTCCCATTTTTCTAAATCGGGATAAAAGTTGACTCCATTGACTACTTTAGCTCCATTGGCTAAAAGCAAACCTTGAAACAAATCGTCACGTAAAGAAAGCCACCATGCTTGTGGATTTTCAGCGACTTGTTCTTGAATGGCTTGAGCTAAAGGATAATCTCTTACCGCTGCCGTTCCTTGCATTATAGGATTGACTAAAAGGCCAGAGCCAGCTGTCCAACAAGCCAAAAAACAATAGAACAGTTGATACCACTTAGTAAAAGTCAGCCATAAACCGATGGCTACTCCAATTGGAATGAGATAG
>JAAVAY010000104.1 GCA_014803815.1 Allobaculum sp.
CATAGGGATTTTCCCAATCCAAATAATTGAGTTGCAATTGAACGATCTCAATTTCTGGATAAGTCGTCAAAATCTCTTCAAGAAGTTGGACAGAACCGTGAAACGATAGCCCAACGTGACGAATATATCCTTCTTTTTTTAATTCAAAGGCGGTTTCGTACGCTCGAGACGCTTTGAACTTTGGATAACTCGTTTCCGATTGAGCATGCATTAAATAAAAATCAAAATAATCCACACCACAAATCGCAAGCTGTTTAAAAAAGAAAGGCCGAATGTCCTCTTGGCTTTTAAAATACGTGCCCGTGAGCTTATCCGTCAAAATGTAATCTTCTCTTGGATAGCGACTGGAAAGACACGTCTTCACCGCTTTTTCGCTTTGACCATTGAGATATCCATGGGCCGTATCAAAGTAGTTGAATCCAGCTTGTAAAAACAAATCCACCATTTCCTTGACTTGTCTTATATCCACTTGATCGCCTTTCATGGGCAAACGCATTAAACCAAATCCAAAGTTTTTATGAATTTCTGGAAATTGTTCCATTTTCTTTTTCTCCTGTAGATCAAGTTTTTTGATTATTCACGTTTTTAAGCGTGCTTTATCAGAAGGTATCTAGAGCAAGTGTACCGCTTTAGAAAGAGAAATTGGCTTGATCATGAAAACTTTAATCAAAATGCTTTACGGCTACCTTATAAAAGTACTATGGCTTTCTCTTCTTTAAGACCAGTAAAAGCCAAACGAATAAGAATAAAAAAAGGGGAAACTTCGGCTCTTAAGTTTCTACCTTATTTTTTTGAGACAAACAGAGGAAGTTCCCCGTCATTGGTTTTCTTCTATCCATAGAGAGGGGTACTGAATGACTCATCTGCCTTCCCCCGAAGATATCACCTTTGATCAGTGGGAAGAAAACGAGGAAATAGATGAATTTAAAGAGCTCCAAGATTTTTTTAGTTCAGAAAGTGCTATTTTGAATCAACTTGCTGAACTCGATCTTGAAGACGATGAAGAGGACGATTGGAATGATGTGGACGATTTAAAATGGTCCGATGAATTGGAAGACGATTGGAGTCTAGAGCCTAATATCGAAACAGACGATCCAATCACTGAAGAAGACTTAGAGGAGTTGGATAAAATTGAGCTTTTTGACCATCAAGATCCACCCCTTAAGAAATCCTTTTCAAAGTCCAAAAGCAATTCTCCAACAAGAAAAGTAAAAAAAGAAGAGTTTGACAAAAAACAAGAGGAGCCAACTTCCTCTTTAAAAATAAAACCCATCAATCATGAATCGAAGAACCCAATCAAAACCACTAGGACCGACTCTTGGATAGAAGAAAAGACTTCTATCCCTTCTTTTCAATCTAAAGTTTTTAATCCTGTTATGGTTCTTCCCACTTTGAATGTATTGGATCCCGTTTTTTTGAAGGAATCGCTGACCCCTTTCGTTCAAAAACTTCAAAAACCTAAGGGAAAGCGAGGACGCAAAAAAGGTTCAACCCAAGCCAATAAAGAATTGCGTCGCAAAGAACAAGGGATTGAACCGTCTCCTTTCAAAAAGCGCATCTTACCCGTGATGGCTGAGCCTTCTAAAGCGGCTAAAGCACTTTGGAAAAAGCCTGGCGAAATTACGCCTCAGGATTTGGAACTGGCCCATTTGTTGGGCATTCGACCAGGAGAAGCCTATTTATTTCGCCATAAACCTCAACCTCGGATTGAGCCAGAACGCCATTTGGAATATGAAGATTTATTGCCGATCGACTCGGATGTGAAAGTACGGTTAGAAAAACCAAACGATCAATCTACCCAAAACTTTTATCGCTATCGGCATGCTACTGAAGTCTTCAACAGTCCAGAAGTGCTACGTCAATTGTTAGTAACACATGGTAAACTTTCCGAATTACGCGGGATGTTAAAAATCATTAAAAACCATGATCCATTTTTAAATATTATGACTTTGGTGGAAACGTCGTATACCACAAAGCTTGCTGGCACAATTGTCAGTTATGATCATCTACTCAAAGAAATGAATACAGATACTGAAATGCCAGAATCCATTGAAGCCCTTGGAGTGCGCACAGCGATGGTGCGGGGGTTTGAACGCTTTAAAAAAGAGGAAAACAAAATTACGCTTGGTAACTGGGTAGAAATGAACGCTTGCATTGAGTTAGGCCTAAAGGGATTAGGAAAATATCCGTGGCAAGTGCGACAAGCGACCGAAAAGATCTCCTCTTTTGCCTTTCCCGCAAATATTACGAAAGCTTTAAACAATATTGAAGCCTATGCCAATACCACGAATGAAACAGATCCCGATCCTTTAATTAAATTAGCCTTATTCCACCACAGCATTGAGCGCATGCATCCCTTTCAAGATGGCAATGGGCGAACGGCAAGGGCGATTGCGCAATTGTATTTGGTCGAAAAGCAATTGTTACCCGAGCCAATCTTTTGTATGTCGAAGTATTTTTATGAAACCCGCACAAAATACGCTGAATTAATGGAAAAACTCGATAATGATCCTACCTATTTAGGGGAGTATTTGTTGTATTACCTCAAAGGACTAGAAGAAACAAGTGAGTATGTGATTTCGGTGATTGAGCAAGTTCAGGAGGCCATGCATCAACTAGAAGAACGCTTAGAAAACACTCGCATGAAACGAATGCGCCATGCGATTACTGAGTTCTTATTCTCTTCTGTTTATACGGTACTCGAACCCTTTACTGAATCTCTTTGGGTATCTCGGGGAACCGCCTTTAAATATTTAAAGGTTTTAATTTCTGTAGGGGCGTTGAGCTATGTGCGCTATGGTCAATTTGTCATTTACAAAAATCGCGCTATGTTGCCCATTCTAGGTATGCGAGAAGATGGGTTCACGGCGATTTCCCAAAAATACCAAGGCAAAAACCAACAAAAGAGAGATCAAATTGAACAAAAGAATCTTGAACATTCGCAAACGCAGCCCAAGCGCAAGCGGGGGCGACCACGCAAAAACCCTCTTCCTTCTTTAAATACCCAAGCCCTTCTTACCAAACAAGAGATTATCAGTGAGGCGGATAGGCCGATTCATACCCACACTACAAGCCAAGTGAAAACAATAGCCAATCCATCCACTTCATCAGCTACCATTCAGGCTTTACAACAGAAAATGCAAGAATCCAAAAACACCCAAGAAGAATCCACTTTTGATTTGTTCTCCTCTAAAAAGAAAGTCAAATAGAGAAGATAGCAGACTTAGGTTTTTGCCTCTAATTTTCTTTCTCAGTCGCGTACAATACCTCAAAGAAGGCTTGTTTTCGTGCCTTATAATCCATTTGGAAAGAAGGAAAAACAGTATGTCATGGATAGCCATATTGCTTCTTGGCATAGGATTAGCTATGGACGCTTTTGCGGTATCGATTTGTAAAGGCTTAGCTCTGCGTCATGTGGCTTGGAAAGAATGTTTGAAAGCGGCTCTTTGGTTTGGAATTTTTCAAGGTTTAATGCCTGCTCTTGGATATATTTTTGGAAATCGGTGGGCTGGATACATTGAAGCCTTTTCAAGTTGGATCGGGTTTATTTTATTAGCTCTTATCGGCGGAAATATGGTTCGTGAATCGCTGAGCGAAGAGGAAGAGACTGATGGTTCCATGGACTTCAAAAGCATGTTGCTTTTAGCGATCGCGACTTCTATTGATGCTTTAGCTGTGGGCCTAGCTTTTTCAGTGGTTCCTGTCAAACTGATTGGCTCGTGGACTCGCTTTGCTAATACCATGTTGGCTTGTCTTATTATTTGTCTTGAAACTAGCTTTCTTTCCGCGATTGGAATTAAAGTGGGAGCCATATTTGGGTCTCGCTTTGAAAAGAAAGCGGAAATGGCTGGTGGAATCATTTTAATTTTGATTGGATTACAAATTATTCTTTCCCATTACGAAATTTTTTAAGCTTGCTCCTCTTGTAAAAAGAGGAGTTTTTTTAGAGAGTCTGATCAATTAGGTCATAATAATAAAGAGATTTGACTTTGGAATTAGGCTCTAAAAAATTTTGGAAGAATTTTATCCCAAAAAGGAGATAGAAATATCGAGAAAAAAAGTAAAAAGCCTAGAGGGAAGGAAATTAGCTAGAAAGGCTAAGGAATATTTTAGAAGGGAGAGAGCGGATTTTCCTTTCATGAGTGAAATCACTAGAGGTCCAATCCGCGATAAAATATGAATTCTACACAATATATTTTGGCCATTGACCATGGAACCACTTCCACGCGGGCCATTCTCTTTGACCATGAATTTCAAATTCAAGCGCTCGCTCAAAAGGAAGGGAAACTAGAATACCCTGCTCCTGGATGGGTAGAACAAGATGCCATGGCGATTTGGCTCGATACGATGTCTGTTTTAGCCGATGTTATCAATCAAGCCGATATTTCCCTTAATCAAGTGCGAGGAATTGGGATTTCTAATCAACGTGAAACCACTGTGCTTTGGGATCGGCATACTGGTTTACCCATTTATAAAGCGATTGTTTGGCAATCGAGACAAAGTACGGACATTTGCGAGCAATGGAAAGCAAAGGGTCTTGAGCCACTTGTTCATGATAAGACGGGCTTACGCATTGATCCTTATTTTTCGGCTTCCAAAATTGCATGGATTTTAGACAATGTCCCTCATGCACGCGAAAAAGCTGAACGAGGTGATCTTTTATTTGGCACGATGGATAGCTGGCTTGTATGGAAATTAACGGGTGGGGAACGCCACATCACTGATGCTTCCAATGCGTCTAGAACTCTCTTGTGTGACATCAAAACATTAAAATGGGACGATGAACTTTTAGAAGCAATGAATATTCCCAAGGCGATTTTGCCCCAAATTGTTTCGAGTTCGGAAATTTATGGCAACACCATTCCGTATGCTTTTTTTGGGGCGGAAGTGCCTATTGCTTCGATGATTGGGGACCAACAAGCTGCGCTGTTTGGTCAATTATGTTTGGAAAAGGGAATGGCTAAAAACACCTATGGGACTGGTGGCTTTCTTTTGATGAATACAGGAAATGAGATTGTGCGCTCAAATCAAGGCTTACTTTCTACCATTGCTTGGAAAATTGGCGATGAGGTCACCTATGCCTTAGAAGGATCTATTTTTGTCTCGGGTTCACTTTTAAAATGGATGCGCGATGAACTTCATATCATTGACCATGTAGCCAATACGGCCACAATGGCCGATCGGGCAGGAACGAGTGGTGGAGTTTATATTGTTCCTGCATTTGTTGGATTAGGTGCCCCCTATTGGAATCCTAAAGCGAAAGCATCTATTGTTGGGTTATCGTTTGGCACTGGAAACGATCAACTGGTTCGTGCCGCTTTAGAAAGTATGGCTTTTCAAGCTCATGATGTTTTGGAAGCGATGCAAGCTGATGCCAATACCCCTATTCAAGTGTTAAAAGTGGATGGTGGTGCAGCTGCTAATGATTTTTTATTGCAATTTCAAGCCGATTTGTGTCGGAAAGAAGTGGATCGTTTTAAAACCAATGAATTGACTGCGCTCGGAGCCGCTTTTTTAGCAGGCTTAGCCACGGATTTTTGGAAAAAAGAAGACTTAAAGCTTGAACTCGAACGGGCTTTTCTTCCTCTTCGAAATGAAAAAGATATGGAAAAAGCCTATAAAGGGTGGAAAAAAGCGATAGAGGCCTGTCAAGTATTTGAAAGCCAAGAGGAATGATGACAATTTTTCTAAATTGGCTCGCGAATCTCACCTTTTTTTAAGAAAATTAAAGGATATTGTCTTCTATATTGAAGAGGTATCCTTTTTTTTCGTTTCTTGAGATTTTTATTTCCTTTTTTCCAATAAAAGCTAATTTAGAGAAGAAAATAAGTCTTTGAACAAGAAAAATAGACAAAGGCCTTAAAAACACCCACAATAAAAAGACTATGGCCAAAAACAAGATTTTCCTTGTCTAAGGATAAAAAGTTCTACGAAGAAAAATATTAGGTTTAAAAATTTGGTAAAGTAGGGAGTATACATTTTTTTAAGCCATAACTCCATATCTACTTCTTCCTAGTGCTTTGTGAGTTGGAGGAGTATGCTACTTTTACCAGTATTATTAGGGGAAAAATTATTAGGGGATAGGTCTTGAAACAATAAAATCTTAATTAAAGAAAAGAATGGAGATAGTGGAGGAAACTATGGGATCCAAAAACAAACAAACGCTGAACATCCTTTCCGTGTTCTCTTTGGTCGTTTTGGCCATTTTAATG
>JAAVAY010000105.1 GCA_014803815.1 Allobaculum sp.
GCTTTTGTATTTCTTAGCCTCTTCCAAATTTTAGTGAGCCCTTTTGGATTTAGGCCTTTTCTATAGAAGGCTATGTCCAAAGGGATTTTTTATCCTTCTATTTATTTCTTGTTCTTGCTTTCTGTCTTTTCTAATTTTATCTTGATGAGGCTCTTTTCTTCCTTTCTTGTCTTTTGAAGAGCTGTTGAGTATGGTAAGAGTCCGCGTCTTTCCTTACGGACAAAAAATTTGTGTACTTTTTGGCCATTTTTGAAGGCTTCTCAAAAAAAAGGAAGCCACTTTGGCTTCCAAAGGCATTAGGATTTAAGCGTTGTTTTCTTCTAACCAAGTCACAAACCCCTTGGCTTGCTCTTGGAGGGTAGCTTGGATTTTTTCAGGATCGGCAAGCTTATTGGTCTGCATCTCTTCACCTGTGATCGCAAAGCCCACGTTGTTCTCATACACCTTCATGCCGCACCGTTTTAAAAGCGTCGCGAGTTGCTCACGGCTACCCGCTGCAGCCATCCGTCCAGCCGCTCCACTGATGCAGGCGTATTTCCCATACAATGCAGTTGTTTTAAATTGACCAGGAACAGCTGAACGGCTCATCCAGTCTAAAAGGTTTTTTAAAACGCCAGGAATCATTCCGTTATATTCTGGGGTAAAAAACCAAATTCCATCGGCCCAACCGAATTCTGTCCGTGCATCTTTGATCACGCCTTGCATCGGAATCTCTTCGTCTTGGTTAAAGAAGGGAACGTTTTCGTAATTCAATATCTTGGTTTCTTGCCCCATTTGGTCCAAAATGGTTTGCGCCATGAGGGCAAGTTGCGTATTAAAAGAGGAGTGGCGAAGGGAGCCACTGATTAACAAAATTTTCATATTCAGAAAGCCTCCTACTTGTTCTTCTTTATTTTGACGAGTTTAGAAAAGAAAATTGGCCTTTTTGCCCGTTCATAAATTTTTTAAGGGAATCTTGCTTTTGGTATTGAATTTTTTATGTAGTCTCTTTCAAAGGATGGCTAAGGACAGCGACTTATGTCCTTTTTTTTCGCGTTTAGTAAGGCGTAATTTTTTTTGGTTTGCTTCTTTAAGCAATGAAATTTGTTTTAACGTGGTCTATTTGTAGAATTCTTGCATTCTCCTGCTTTAAAAGGCCACGAGATTTTTGCAAGTTTTATAGATACTCCTTTGTTTTTATCCTTGGCTTCAGGCCAAGTTTTTTATAGAAAGGATTCCATCATGTCCACTCCAACTTATGATGAACATTCCATTGTCATTCTGGAAGGTCTTGAAGCTGTGCGCAAACGTCCGGGTATGTATATCGGTTCGACCGATCGGCGCGGCCTTCATCACTTAGTCTGGGAAATTTTAGACAATTCCATTGACGAAGCGCTCAATGGCTATGGCAATACCATTGAAATCACGCTCTATGCGGATGGTAGCTGTGAAATTAAAGACTACGGTCGCGGCATGCCCGTTGGCCTTCACCCCTCGGGGAAATCGGCTTTAGAAGCCATCTTCACTGTCTTGCACGCAGGGGGAAAATTTAGCGATGCCAACTACAAAGCTTCTGGTGGCTTGCATGGAGTGGGAGCGAGTGTCGTCAATGCGCTTTGTTCCAAAGTCATCGTGCAAGTACGCGATGGGAAACAGCTTTACCAAATGCAATTTGAAGAGGGCGGACATAAAGTCTCTGCTCTTGAAGTGATTGGAAAGACGCGCGAAACGGGATCGAGCGTACGATTTTGGCCCGATCCCACGATTTTTAAAGACAACAAATTCTCCTATTCCACCATCGCCGAGCGCGCTCAAGAAGATGCTTTTTTATTAAAGGGACTCAAGATCACGGTTAAAGATGCGCGTCATATGGTGAAAGAGGGAAGAGATGAGTCCATTAAAAGCGAGACCTTCTTATATGAAGATGGTTTAAAAGCTTTTGTTCAAGAACTTGACACCGAACATCCCACACTTACTCCTGTTATTTCCTTTGAAGGAGAAAGCCAAGGTATTAAAATCCAAGCGGCTTTTCAATATTGCGATACCTACCAAGAAAATATTTTGTCCTTTGTTAACATCGTGCGTACGCGCGATGGCGGATCCCATGAAACAGGGGCTAAACAAGCCTTCACCCGTACATTTAATGAGTATGCCAAGCGCAATGGGTTATTAAAAGAAAAGGACAAGTCAATGGAAGGAAGCGACATTCGAGAAGGCCTCACGATGGTCTTGCATGTGACCGTTCCAGAAGTGCTTTTACAATTTGAAGGGCAAACTAAAGAAAAGCTAGGAACTCCCCAAGCCAAAGCAGCAGTAGATGCCGTTGTGGGCGATCATCTGCGCTATTTTTTGGAAGAAAATAAGGATTTAGCTGATCTTTTGGTGCGCAAAATGGTTAAAGCAGGCCAAGCAAGAGCGGCTGCTCGAGAAGCGCGAGAAAAAGCACGCAAGGGAAAAGGAAAAAATCGCTCTGAGCGCATCATTTCTGGAAAACTTGTTCACGCCCAATCACGCGATGCGACCAAGAAAGAGCTTTATCTTGTAGAGGGAGATTCTGCTGGTGGCTCAGCCAAACAAGGGCGCGATTCCATGTACCAAGCGATTTTGCCTTTACGAGGAAAAGTTTTAAACACAGAACAAGCCTCCCTAGAAGCTGTCGAAAAAAATGAGGAGCTCAACACCATCATTCATACGCTCGATGCGGGGGTAGGAAGTAGCTTTGATCCAGCGGAATCGAATTATCACAAAGTCATTATCATGACCGATGCCGATGATGATGGAGCTCATATTCAAAATCTTTTGTTGACGTTTTTCTATCGCTTTATGCGTCCCTTAATCGAACAAGGTATGTTGTATATCGCCATGCCCCCTCTTTTTCGTATTGCTAAGGGTACTAAAGAGTATTACCTCTACTCCAATGAGGAACTCGAAGAGAAGAAAAGAGAATTGAAATCGGGCTATCAAATCTCACGCTATAAAGGGTTAGGAGAAATGAACGCTAACCAATTGTGGGAAACAACGATGAATCCCGAAACGCGAACACTCGTGCGCGTGAGTCTCAATGATAGTCGTTTAGCCGAAAAGCGTATCAGCGAGCTGATGGGTGAGCGGGCCGATTTGCGCCGCGCTTGGATTGAAGAAAATGTCGTGTTTACCTTAGAAGATGATTTTGGAAAAGAGGAAGTGTATGGCTAAACGTAAACAAACCATTTTAAATGAAACCGTCTTTGAACCCAAAATCATTGAATCGAGTTTAGAAGATATCGTTTCTGATCGCTTTTCTCGCTATTCCAAATACATCATTCAAGAACGAGCTTTACCTGATGCACGCGATGGACTCAAGCCAGTGCAACGACGGATTTTGTGGGCGATGGAAGAAGATGGAAATACGTCCAATCATCCCTATCGCAAATCGGCTCGTACAGTAGGAAATGTCATCGGAAATTATCATCCACATGGTGATACTTCTGTTTACGATGCTATTGTCCGCTTGTCGCAGGATTGGAAATCGGCTCTTCCACTGATTGATATGCAGGGAAACAATGGTTCCATTGATGACGATCCTCCCGCCGCAATGCGTTATACAGAGGCTCGCTTGTCGCCTATCTCTCAATATTTATTGGAAGACATCGACAAGGATACCGTCGAATGGACACCCAATTTTTCTGATGAGAAAGTAGAACCCACTGTTCTACCCGTGCGCTATCCCAACTTATTGATCAATGGCATTACTGGAATTGCCGCTGGATATGCCACCAACATTCCCCCTCACAATTTCAATGAAGTCATCCAGGCTTGCATTTATAGGCTTGATCACCCGCAATGTACCCTCGAAGAATTAATGCAATTTGTAAAAGGTCCCGATTTTCCTACAGGTGGAATTGTTTTAGGACAAGAAGGCATTTATGAGGCTTTAAAAAGTGGCAAGGGACGTATTGCGATTCGCGCCAAAGCCGAGCTTGTTCTAGGTAAGACCATCAATCAAATTATCATTACCGAAATTCCCTATGAAGTCACCAAGAGTAGCCTCGTTAAACGTATCGATGAATTACGCTTGAGTGGAAAAGTGAATGGCATTTTAGAAGTACGTGATGAAAGTGATCGCAAGGGATTGCGATTGGTGTGTGACTTAAAAAAGGAAGCCAATGGACAAGCCATTTTAAATTATTTGTACAAAAATACCGATTTACAGGTGTATTACCACTATAACGTTATTGCGATTGTCAATCGCACCCCCCGTCAACTTGGCTTAGAAGAGATGCTTGATGCCTTTTTAGCCCATCGTGAAGAAGTGGTTTTAGCGCGTAGCCAATACGATTTAAAGCGTCGGCAAGATCGTTTACACCTTGTGGAAGGATTAATACGAGCGGTATCGATTTTGAATGAGATCGTAAAGACTATTCGCGCTTCCAAATCTAAAGCGGAATCCAAAACCAATATCATGGAACAATTTAGCTTTAGTGAGGCCCAAGCGGAAGCCATTGTCACCATGCAACTGTATCGCTTATCCACTACTGATTTAGCGGCCCTTCAAAAGGAGCAGACGACCCTTCAAAAAGAGATCAAACAGTTGGAAAGCATCTTAAAAAATCCAGCTAAGCGTATTGCACTGATGAAAAAGGAATTGCAAGAGGTCTCCGATGGATTTGTGATGCCCCGCCGTTCGCAAATCGTTGAGGAAAATGCCGAAGTGGTAGTGGATGATCGCGATATGATCGTCGAAGAACAAGTTATGCTCAGTGTGTCCCGTCAAGGCTATTTAAAAAGGGTTTCCAAGCGTTCTTTTGCCACCAGTCAATCTAGTTTAGGAGGCTTAAAAGAAGGGGATCAATTTGTTTTTTCCGCTCCTGTCTCAACTCTAGATACGCTGCTTTTCTTTACTAACAAAGGCCGCTTTGGCATGGTTCCGGTATATCAACTAGAAGAAAAGAAATGGAAAGACTTAGGCATTCATCTCTCAAGCTTTTTTAAAACCGATCCTGGAGAACAAATCGTTCAAGTTTTTGTGGAAAAAGAACCAAGTGTTCACACCGATTTGATTTTGGCCTCCAAACTTGGCCAAGTGCGTCGCTTTCATCGAGAAGATTTGCCGGCTAAAATGCGCGGACGTTTGGTAGCTTTGATGAATCTAGGCCAAGAGGATTCCTTGGAATTCGTAGTAGCCAGTCCAAGTGTGCAAGATAAAATTCTCTTTCTTTCCAAACGTGGCTTTGGCTTTTGGATGGAAAGCGAAGACATTCCGCTTTCCAAAGGTAAAAGCAAAGGAGTGCGGGCGATGAACTTAGAAAGTGATGATGTATTACAAGCTGTGATGACTAGTAATCAGGATTTGCTGGAACATGGATGGATTGTTCTAGAAAATCAAATGGGACAATTCAAAAAGTTGGCTGCAGCCTCGATTGATCGTTTGCATCGCCCCGCTAAAGGAATGCGATTATTTAAAGAAATTAAATCTCGTCCTCTTCACCTATTGAGTATAGCCGCAAGAGCCTCTACGGATCCTATCCCCTTTGAAAATCCTGAATTACCTCCTTTAGAAATCGCGGCTCTTCCAAAAATGGAACCTTATGCTACATGGTCAAGCCAAGGCGCTTTAGCTCAAGCCACTGCCTTTGAAGTACCAAGCTTACGCTTAACTTCAGGAGAGCGAACCCAACTCGAAGAAGAGGATGCTTGGCGTAAAAAGCAATTGTGCCTTTCCTTTGACGAAAAAGAGGATCTAAACAAGTAGGGAAGCCTCAAAACTTGGTTTATGTTGAGTCCCTATCTCAATTTGTGTAGAATGATCGAAGAATAAAAAATTCAAGAATGGAGCGAATACACGATGGAAGGATTTTGGTCTTCAGTACTTTATTTCTTAGTTGGTGCGGCTATTGGTGCTGCGGTTGCTTTTTTTCTAACCAAACGAAAATTTGAAAAGGAGATCAAGGAAAATCCGCCGATCAATGAAAAAATGATTCGTGCCATGTATTTACAGATGGGTCGTAAGCCCACCGAGGCGCAGATTCGGCAGGTCATGAAGGCGTTCAATGGAGCAGGAGGCAATTCATCCAGCCCCACTACTAAAACAAAATCCAAAAAATAAAAAAAGGGTTGTATATTTGCATAATTTTATCAATCATCCTCTTTTTTGCAACGATGAAACGACTGATCCTACTGACCGCA
>JAAVAY010000106.1 GCA_014803815.1 Allobaculum sp.
AAAAAAAAAAAAAAAAAAAAGGATACACTTAAACCCCAAGGGATTCAAATTTCTAGCCCTAAAGGTGCAATCTTAAGCAAAGACTGCCTTTTCATCTCTAAAAATCCATTGAGAAAATAAAAAATGGGCCTCAAGCCCAATTCAGCATTACTAAGGGGATTATGGATAAAACACAACGCACTACACTCGAGAACAAGATCACGAAAATGAGCGATCTATATGGTTGTTTATTTCGGCAAGTTCGTTTACAACAAGGCTTTTCTATTGAAAACGTAGCAAAAGCCATTGGTGTTTCAAAAGGGACGCTTTGGGAAGCTGAACAGGGAAAACGAAGATTTTCTTTAGCGGCTTTGAAAAAAGGGATGCATTTCATGGGCGCATCCTATCAAGAGATGCCTAAAGAGGCGATCCTTGAAATTTTAGTTTTGATTCAACGCTTTATTACCGCTTGTTATTTCTACGATATCCCAGAGCAAGAAAGAGTATACCAAAAATTTTTAACCTATCATTTCAACCGTCACCAAACCTTTGACGATCGTTATTACTATTTATTGAGTTTAGAACTTCTTATTCAGTTACAAACGGGTGATCCGTCTTGGCGCGCTTCTATTTCTCAAGGAAAAAAGGAACTCGATGAAGCTTTTGACTATTTTCCAAAAATTCTTAAGGAGTTGTATTACTGTCTTCAAGTAATGTGGTTAGACTACAATGGACAATTGATAGCAATCGAATCGTATGTCGAAAATTTGTTTTCCATGACCAGTCAGGAACAATTTCAACATTTACAACCTCTTGTTGGTTATTATTCTTTACGTTCAAGCATTCATAATCGCCATTTATCTTCTACTTATCGTTATATCAACTTATTACGAGAATTTTTTCAAAGAGATTTAAACTACACGCGGATGATCTTTTTAGACAATTTAGAAGGAATCTATTGGGTTTTATTGGAACAATACGATATGGCTCTTGAGCGCTTTGAGGGGATTTTACGCAATGTGAACTGTTTTCATTTATCGGCTCCTCGTATTTCTGTTCACAACAGCATTCTTTGGTGCTATCTCATGAAAGAAGACTATGAAAAGGTTATTGAAGAAGGCCTTGTGATCGAAACACTCTTTGGGTGTCATCAAAAAGATCGCAATCTCATCTTTACCATTTATGCTGAGTATCGTTTAGGCCATTTAGAGCAAGCTAAAGTGCGCTATTTTCAGATGAAGGAGGCTTTAGCTTTCGCTAAGTATCGAGATCAAGCCCTTTTAGAGGCTTTTCATGCTTTACTTTTTGAGGATTTTGAATCCTTTAAACAAAAATGCGAAGAGATTTATCAAACTTTGTTTTTAGAGGATCGAATTCAAGCTGAACTCGCACGATTTTTATTAAAAGCCCTCTTGTATGAGTATGAGTGTCAACATAAAGCCAAAGAAGCCTATCTTTTAAGAATTCAATTGGCCAAAATCACCAAAAGTTCCTAATCTCTCTAAGTCATCGATCTTAGTCGATGGAGGGATTGGCCAACCCTTCACGCAAAGCCGCCAGCATGGCGTGATGAGCAGGATTTTCGGGATGGTCTAAAATCTCTTGGGCATCTTGAGCACAACAATCCATCATCGCTAAGTCTTTGGTGGCATCTCCCAAAATAAAGGCTGGTAAACCCGATTGTCGCGTTCCTAACAAATCGCCAGGGCCTCGCGTTTTTAAATCATAGGCCGCTAAATCAAAGCCGTTATCGAGTTCTTCCATTTTTTGAAGCCGATGAATGGCTTCTTTGTTTTTCGCGGGCGATAACAAGTAGCATTCGCCTTGCACTGGCCCGCGAGCGCACCGGCCGCGCAACTGATGCAAAGCGGACAGCCCAAAGCGATGAGCATCATAAATGACCATAATAGTCGCATTCGCCACATCAATTCCCACTTCAATAACCGTTGTGGCCACTAAAATTTGGGTTTCCCCTTGGTGAAACCGTGTCATTACCTCTTCTTTTTGGGCATTTTTCATCTTTCCATGGAGTAAATCGATGTGAAAGCGATCCCCTAATACCTGCTGCATTCCTTCATAAATGCCTCGCGCCGCTGCGATTCCTTCCTCAGGATTTTCTTCAATAGCGGGGCAAACCACATACACTTGTCGCCCTTCTTGTTCAATGGCTTCTAAAATACGTGTGAGTACGGGCTTCATAGAGCTACTTTGAAAATACTTGGTTTTCACAGGTTTTCGTCCTGGCGGCAAAGTGCGAATGGCGGACAAATCAATGTCGCCATACATAAAGTGCGCAGCGGTTCGTGGAATGGGAGTAGCACTCATCAACAACACATCGCAATGGTATCCCTTTTCAATCAAAGCTCGGCGTTGTAAGACACCAAAGCGGTGTTGTTCATCCGCAATGACAAGGGCTAAATTGTCAAATTCCACCTCTGGTTGAAACAAAGCATGGGTTCCTACGACCACTTGAATGCTTCCCTCTTTGAGTCCCTTTAAAACTTGTCGCTTTTGCGCTACTTTTAAAGACCCACAAAGCAAGGTGGCTTGAACTCCAAAGCTTTCCAAACTCTTCACATGTTGACGGGCTAAAATTTCTGTTGGGGCTAAAAGGGCGCATTGACCCTTACTTAAGCTCGCGGCATACATCGCACAAGCCGCTACAGCGGTTTTTCCACATCCCACGTCGCCTTGTAAAAGGCGATACATCGCTTGGTCTTGGCGCAAATCGTTCAAAATGTCATCCAAACTTTGGCGTTGGTCTGTTGTCAAAGGATAGGGAAGCTGAGCAATAAAATCTTCCACAAGCGCTTGATCAAAGATTCGTCCTTCCTTTTCTACATGAAACGATTGCGCCAATCTAGCACAATGAAAGCTCAAAAATTCCTCGTACTTTAAAGCGCGTACCCCTTGATACAAATCCAATTCATCTTTCGGTTGATGAACCGCCTGCAACGCTTGAGACAAAGAATACAGTCGATAGCGCTCGCGCAAATAGGCAGGGACACGATCTTGAAGGGTATCGACTTTTTTCAAAGCCTTGTCTTCCAAACGCATCATTGTATCTCGCCGCATTTTAGCCGGCATGGAATAAATAGGATAGAGATCTTTAGAGGAATCTAGCTCCATCAAGCTTGTCCACGAAGCTCTAACCGAATTGTGCCCTTGGTAATACCCACAGACTGTGAGAAGTCGCCCAGGCTCAATTTTTGGAAAATAGCCATAGGTAAAAAGTGTGACTTCAAGGGCTTCATCATAGGCCATGACGATGAGTTTGGTGGCAATGCGCCCTTTTGAAATGCGTTGGCTACTGATAAGGTGTTGCACAAAGCCTTGAAAGAGAACTTCTTGTCCCAATTCCCACTCGCTCAAAGGCCGAATGGGAATGTAGCGCAAGGGATAGGTGTGAAGAAGTGCATCTAAGGATTGAATGCGTCGCTCTTCTAAAAATTTCTTTTGATTGGAAGTTAGTTTGATTCCATTCCAAACTGTATCTCTCATCCATTCACCTTCTTTCTCTTTTTGTGTTTTTTTCGTTTTGTTTTTTGGTCTTTGTAGGTAAAAAGAGGCAACAATCATATCTTTTTTGGCCGTATTTGACCACTATAAAAGGTTAAGGGTAGTGAAAAAGGACGCTTTATACCAAAGCATAAAACGTCCTTGAAGCTATTGTTCTTTTCTATATTTATTTTTTAGAGGAAATGGAGTTAACCTCATCATACGCTTGGCCATACCAAGAAAGCAGGTTACATTCTAAAAATACCCCACATAAAGCTTCTATGAGTCCTAACATCACCAATTCATAGGTGCCCTCAGCTCCTAAAGAGAAGTACAAAATCATCTCTAAGTAGATGGTCGGCTCCTTGAGAAACAACAGCGACGTAAATAAGGAAGGGGCATCAAAGCGCGTGGCCGAATATAAGGGTCCTCCTAAAAGATTGTCCCAAAGGTACATCAAAGCAAATAACAAAAGCCACCCATTTAAAATAAGCCAAAATTTCGCTTTCCATACCGCTAAAACGCGTTGGCACTGCACTTTGAAGGACATCTGGTCCTCATAAATCGCTTTAAAGAAAAGAATGAGGGTAGGCAAAGCCAACAAAAGAGCAATGGTTCCCAAAATCGCGCCTACAACCGTCCGCCATCCACTCGTTAAAGAAAGAGGAGAAAGGCAATACGCCGTAAACAAATTGAGGCCTAGACACAAAGCCAATACTTCTAAAACCTTTAAGAGAGCCAAGGTTTTTCGCTTTTTACCCCATATAAGGGTACAGACAAAATACAATCCAAGGCCAAAAAGTGCCAACCACAAACAGCCCAAAAGCGTATTCCAAGGGGCGTTGAGTTGAATTAAATACAATTCACCGAGTCCATACCCCAAGGAAAATAAAAAAAGATAAATCATAGGACGCATGATGCTGGTGAATCGAAACGAAAAAGATTTCATATATTCCTCCCTATAGAGATTTCTAACGCGCTAAGAATTTCTTGAAATCGAATCAGAAAGGAGATCTTATTTTGATATGGATTTTGACATCGACCTCATCAAACGCTTGTTGTTTCGTTTAATACGTCAATTTAAGGGATATTCGATTGAAAACGTCGCTTTGGCCATTCCCATTTCCAAGAGCGCTTTATCCAACATGGAAAATGGGAAGCGAACCTTTTCGATTCAAGCCTTTGAAGCGGGAATGGCGCATATGAATGTCCATTTTGACGTGTTGAGTATAGAGCAACGGGAAGACATTCTCGATTTAGTGGCTGACTTCATTCGCGCTTTGTATTTCCTAGACGACTCCCAAAAACAAGATGTTCTCCAGCGTTTTTTTAAGCTACACTTTAATCGTCAAAAAGATTTTCACGATGGATATTTTTATTTGGTTTTTTTAGAAATTTTGGTCGAAATTGATCAAATTCCTACGGCTTTAGCTACTGAAGAGCTTCAAGCTCCTCTCATCAACCGACTTCGCTATTTAGAACGCCTCATACCCGATCTTCCCAGCGATTTACAAACCCTGTATGCCCTAGCCATTTTAATGTGGTTTACCAAGTCCCGACAGTGGGATAAAAGTCAACGCTTTTTCCAAACCCTTAATTTGGATCAGGAAATGACGCGTTTTCCAGGCTTAATTCCGCTTGTGGCCTATTATCGCACCAAATCATTAGCCATCGCCCCCAATTCTATGATGGAGGTTCATCATCTCATTCACCACCTTCAAGATATCGCTCATCGTCAACGAAATTACTTGCGGTTAATGTATCTTGATTTTGATGAAGGCGTGTATTTGATGTCGATTGGTAATTATAAAGAAGCGCGCTCGTTATTTCATCAACTTCAATGCTCCATTTTGCCCTTTTCTCTTTCCTTTTTAGCTCCAGCTATTCAAGACAATTTGATTTGGTGCTATTTAATGTCCCAAGATTTTAAGCAAAGTCTTCAAAAAGCCAACCAACTCGAAGCCCAATTTGGTGCCTTTCCCAATTCGAACCTTGTCTTTCAAGTGTATTGTTTTTATCGTCTTGGGAAAATCCAAGAAGGTCAAGAGGCTTTAAAACGTCTCAAATATAGCTTTTCGGCTAGTGACCAAGACTTACAAATATTAAATATTTTCGAACCTCTTTTAAATCGCGCCCTAGCTCCAATAGCTGATCGTCCAAAGCTTCTGAAGGCATTTTGCACGCGATGCGAACACCATTGGCGCCAATACCTAGACACATTGCCTGCAACACGCGAATTGGCGATTTTTTTCGTGCGCATTCAAATGTATGAAGTAGAACAAATAGAAGATTATGGGGAAGCCAATCGTCTTTGTCAGATTTTGGAAGAATTGTGTCAAATGAGACCGAAAGTAGAGCCGCTTTTATGGTCTTCTACTCAGTCCACTCAATCGTTAGCTTCGATAGAGACATGAAAAAAAGAGCAGTGGGCAACTGCTCTTTTGGCTTACTACAAGGAAAAATCGAAACCTTTAGTCTTCTACGCGAATGGAGCGAATGACTTGGTCTTGAAGCGGCTTATCCATCGCGTTGGTTTTGACTTGTGCCACCTTATCGACCCCTTCCATACCGGAAGTCACTTTACCAAATGCAGCATATTGGCCATCGAGCCATGGAGAATCACCATGCATGATGAAAAATTGGCTACCGGCTGAGTTTGGACTTTGGGAACGAGCCATAGAAAGAACGCCACGTACATGTTTGATGTCATTTTGCGCAAACCCATTGGCCGAAAATTCACCAGGAATGGTATGACCTGGACCGCCCGTGCCATTACCAAGAGGATCGCCACCTTGAATCATGAATCCAGGAATAACCCGATGAAATTTCAAGCCATCATAAAATCCTTGGTTAGCTAGCGTTTCAAAATTTTCCACGGTTTTAGGGGCTTTGTCAGGATAGAGTTCGCCTTTCATGACATCGCCATTGTCCATGGTGATTGTAAATGTTTTTGCCATTGTCTATGTACCTCCACAAGCAGAAAAGGCAAGGCCTTGCTTGTGATTGTATTGTATCGACTTATTTTTTGACTTTCGCTCCATACGCTCTGCAAGTCACCTTATAAAGAGGAAGGAGAAACTTCATGTCAGCCATTCGTGTTTACTTAGTGGCCTTGTCCAATCCCATTTCCGATCGCACCAAATACGAACGCCTCATAGCGATTTTTGCTCAAGAAGGCATTGAACTCGAACTCTCTCGCTATCTTGAACAAGATTTACCTCCTATCACTAAAGCTGCCGATTTCAATAAAGCCGTACGCAGTGGACGATACACGTGGATTGCGGATGTTTCTGGGGGGGATTTAGCCAATTTGGTTTTACCCTATTTGGATTATGAGGCGTATGCCCATAGCCATACGATCTATTGTGCCTTTTCCGATGGCA
>JAAVAY010000107.1 GCA_014803815.1 Allobaculum sp.
ATAGCGCCAGCGTCGGAAGTTAAATTCCCTCCATCGCAAGAAATGTTGCGTAAAGGAATAAATTGATTCATAATTTGAGATGGGTACGCCATAAAAGAAACCTAGCCTTTCTAATGTTTTGTGCGAAAATATTGTACTGCTAGGATTAAAGATGGTGGTACCCATTTGGTTGAAAAAGAGAAAGCCAGAATCTCTAAAAGTAAAGGAGATTCTGGCTTTTTGAATCTTTCTATGAATTTTTCAGGTTATATAAAGAAAAAATCTAGTAATTAGAAATTTTTAGCTAGCTTTTACATAAAAAAGCGATCCCTAAGGATCATAAAAACGTCTTTTAAAATCCGAATTATAAAAGACAAGAGTGATTTTAGGACGTTTCTTTGGATTTTGAATTTGTATTGAAGGCAAGAGAAAAGACAAGTTTTGGCCATGCTATAATTTTGAAGATTTTGGAAGAAAGGTGGTTTTATTTTATGAACAGCATGTTGACCCTTGACTGGTCAACCCTGCTTTGGGGACTTGGTATGGGGGTTATCGTTTTGGTTTTAACACTTCTTTTGATGCCCTCTTTAATTCAAGCGTTGCATCGGCTTAAATTTGGCCAAACAGAACGCGAAGAAGGGCTAGAAAGCCATAAGAAGAAAACGGGAACCCCCACGATGGGAGGAATTGGGTTTGTCTTTATTCCCTTAGTGGTGTATGCCCTGTTTAGTCTTTTTTCACCCTTTAAATGGTCGTTTATAGCCACGTTTTTGTGGGCCGCTTATGTGAGCTTTGGCTTGATTGGATTAGCTGATGACTATTTGATCATCATTCGTCACACCAATGATGGCTTGCCTCCTAAAGTAAAGCTTGGCCTACAGATTTTACTTGGCGGTCTATTGAGTTTTGTCTATATGAAAACCCAAGGCACGACGATTTATTTGCCAGGACCTACGCTTTGGATCGTACCTACAATCTTCTTTTTTATCCTAGGTCTTTTAGTCTATGCAGGCTCTACTAATGCGGTCAATTTCTCGGATGGCGTTGATGGCCTTTGTGCGGGTCTTTGTGCCATCGCCTTTGCTCCCTTCATCGCCATTTCGATTTGGGAAAATAGCTTAGATGGAGCAACGATTGCCTTTATGATCATTTGCGCTTTGCTTGGGTATTTGCGCTTTAACTATCATCCGGCCAAAGTGTTTATGGGCGATACTGGATCGTTAGCTCTTGGGGGAGTTTTTGCCGCGTTTGGCATGGTGACCCACTTTGAATTGCTATTAATCATCTTAGGACTCGTCTTTGTTGTGGAAGCGCTATCGGTCATCATTCAAGTGTCTGTATACAAAGCAACCCATAAGCGGGTTTTTCGCATGGCCCCCATTCATCACCACTTTGAAAAAAAAGGCTGGAGCGAAAAGAAAGTATGCTTCGTGTTTTGGAGTTGGGGAGCGCTCTTTGCCTTACTTTCTTTAGCCTTAGCTTGGATGTCTCTCTAATTAGAAAGAAGGATTTACATGAATGTTCTTGTGATTGGAGCCGCTCGTTCGGGAATTGCAGCGGCTAAGCTCTTAGCTAAACAGGGGTATTCGGTTATTTTAACGGATCAAAAAGACGTGGCGGATAAAGAAGAGCTAGAAGCGCTTGGTATTGCCGTCTACGATAATGGCCATCCCAATTTTTTAAAGGAACAAGACTACAACTTCATCGTCAAAAATCCCGGCATTCCGTATCACGCTCCTTTTGTTGCGTTTTTCAAAGAAAAAGGTGTTCCCATTTATACTGAAATCGAAACCGCTTATCGTTTAGCGCCAAACTTTACGTATGGGGCTGTAACAGGAACCGATGGAAAGACCACCATCACGACTTTGCTTTATGAGATGTTAAAAGCTCAGTTTGACCAAGCCAGAGTGGCAGGCAACATCGGCATTCCGCTTTCCGAAGTGGTTCTCGAAAGCGATGATACGCCCACGCCTGTGGCCTTGGAACTGAGCAACTTTCAACTTCTTGGAATTGATCAATTTCATCCTCATATCAGTGTAGTGTCCAATTTGGCTCCTGACCATTTGGATTACATGGATTCTTTAGAAGACTACTACGCTTCAAAATTCAAAATTTATCAAAATGAAACTATGGATGATTTCTTCATTCGTAATCTAGACGATCCTGAAATCATACATTATGCCAAGGATATTCCTTGCCAAGTCATTGACTTTTCTTTGACTAATCCTCAAGCCAATTTACGTCTCGAAGAGGGGGCAGTCTACTTAGACGATCTGCGCTTGTTTCAGGTAGCGGACTTGAAGTTAGTGGGAAGCTTTAATTTGGCCAATGCGATGATGGCGGCGGCTATGGCTTGGCATTTAGGGGTAGAACAGCCCATTATTGAACAAGTGATTCAAACCTTTAAGGGAGTAGAACATCGTATTGAATACGTCGATACAATCAACGGTGTGCGCATTTATAACGACTCCAAAGCCACTAATACTCATTCCGCTGAGGCTGCACTTTCCAGTTTTCCTAATGGCGTCCATTTATTAGCTGGAGGCAAAAATAAAGGCATCGATTACACTGTTTTAAAAAAGTATGACGATCATGTGACGAAATGTTATTCCTTTGGAGAAATTCAGGATGTTTTTCAAGACATTTTCTCTCACGTTCAAGCGTGTGATACGATGGAACGAGCCTTGGATGCAGCCTTACAAGAAGCTAAATCAGGAGAAGTGATTTTATTATGCCCAGCCACTTCTTCCTTTGACCAATTCAAAAATTACGAAGTGCGTGGCCAAGTTTTCAAAGACCTCGTTCATAAACGAAACCAACACAGCTAAATTTCATTTTCTAGACTGCGATTCAGCAGTCTATTTTTTGTTTTTAGAATTTGACTTTCCATCTCATACTCAATCGAATAATCACTTTAAACTTTTAAAGGAAAGATATAGACAGAAATAGAAGAAATATTTTCGAAACCTAGAAGGAAAATTCTGAAAATATATCTTAAACGATAAATATATAAGAATTTAAGAAAAAGACAATATAATTTGTGAAATCATCACATAATTCAAAATTTTGCTTTAAATGATTCAGTAAAAATAAAATGCCAAAATAAATTTATTAAAACTATAAAAGAAAAAGAAGAGATTACCGAGATACTTTAAGTAAAAGAAATTTATATAAAAAATGTGAAAGCGCTTTGAATTCACAGCCAAAAAGGAGAGGAAAAATACAAATAATTTTCTCTTTTCTTCCCATTTTCTTCTCAAAAATACCTACTATAAGTGGGCTAATCGCCTTTAAATAAGGGATTGAAAGGTTTTTTTTGAAGTATTAAGATGATTCTATTGAATAGAACATGAAATAGGTGCAGGAGAATCATATGACAGACGTTATTTTGAGAACGGACGCAGCTCAATCTGTTCGGTGCGATGGAATGGAGATTTTACTCCACCTTAAGTGCGAAGGATTGTCTATGCAGGCGAGTCTTCAGAAAGTCCAAGAGTCCGCTGACCAACTTCTCGCTTCTTTTCAAACCGCATCCATTAATCCATCTTCTTTTTCGATTGAAAATCTTGAAGCGATTTCAAGCGAGGTCAGCCAGCGGCATTTAGCCCAAATTGTTATTAAAACCAGTGGTGAGAGTGACTTATTACAACTTAAAATGATTTGGCAAATCATATCTAAAATGCCCTTTCTTGTGGAAATGAAAGTCCACTTTTATTTGGTTGATGAAGATCAATATTATCAAGTGCTTCATGAAAATGCTCTGATAGCGGCAAAGAATCAAGCCCAAAAAATTGGTAAACTTCTCAATGCCGATATCTCCCTGTGCACCACCTTAAAATTTGAAAATCATAAAGAATCCACCCTAGATTTCCAAGCGCTCTCCTTTTGTAAAGCGGTGGATTATTCCGAAGGAGAATATCCTTCCTTCTGGCTTCAAGCCCAGGCTCCTTATATTACTCTTAAAACTACAGCGGAAACGTCTTGGTCTTTTGATTGTGAGGCGCTTTGATTCGAAGGACCATACGTAAAAAAGGGCGTATACCTATTTGAAATTTAATTTCTTGGGAAGCCAAACAAAAGAAGGGAAGATCAAAAGAAAAACATGGTGATCGATCTCTACTTAGTTTGGTTGACCCAAGAGTCAAATTTTTAGCTATACGCCCTTTTTACTATGTTTTAGGCTTTAATCAAACTTTCTCAAGTGAAAAAATTTTTTGATTTTGGCCGACTTGTCCTAATGGATTAAAGCGAAAGACCGGTTTTACGATACACTTTAGCCACTTTTTTATTGGCTACTTTCGAGGCCTTTTGTGCCCCCTCAGCTAAAACTTGATCGACTGTACCACTAGCCAAAATGTCTTTGTAGCGGGTTTGTAAATCGCTAAGGAATTGGTAGACGACATCACCCGTTTCCTTTTTGAGTTCTCCATATCCTTTTCCTTCATACCGAGCCACTATGGAATCGATGGATTCATCGGTTAAAGCGGATAAAATGGTGATCAGATTGGCTAAACCAGGTTGATTTTCTGGATCAAAGCGAATGACGCCAAGAGAATCAGTCACCGCCCCTTTAATCTTATTGCGTGCTTGGGCAGGATCATCCAATAAATCAATGACTCCTTTTGGACTGGACTCAGACTTGGACATTTTTTTTGTGGGATTTTGTAAATCATAAATCTTCGCTCCTACTTTGGTCACCAAGGGCTCGGGCAATTTAAAAGTAGGAGAATAGCGACGATTGAAGCGTTCCGCTAAGTCACGAGTCAATTCCACATGTTGTTTTTGATCAACTCCCACAGGAACGTAGTCTGGATCATACAATAAAATATCAGCGGCCATCAAGGCGGGATAGGTATATAGACCTGCCGTCACCCCTGTTTCTTGTTTGGTCATCTTGTCTTTAAATTGAGTCATGCGTTGCAATTCGCCATATCCTGAAAGGCAAGTCATGATCCAGCCAAGTTGAGCGTGCGCTGGCACGTCGCTCTGTAAAAAAATTGTAGCTTTTTGTGGATCCAAACCAGCGGCTAAATACAAGGCAATTAAATCCTTAGTGTTTTTGCGTAGTTCAGCAGCCGAAATAGGGACGGTTAAAGCGTGTTGATTGGCAATGAAGATAAACATTTCGTATTCATCTTGGTATTTCACAAATTCACGAATGGCACCGATGTAATTTCCTAAAGTTAGGCGCCCTGTGGGTTTGATCCCACTTAGCATTGTTTTCATAAAAACCTCCTAGTGACTTTCTTAACCATATTTTAAAAATACTTATGAAAAAAGAATCTAATTTGCGTCCACTTTATCCACTCACTAAAGTAAAGTGAATTCGAAGACGATAAAATCTAAAAATAAATTATAGAAGAAAGGGATTTTTGTTTAATCCTTTAAAAATTGCAAGAATGATAAAGGCTTTCGCGTTTAATGGGCTAAGCGCAAGGAAATAGGGAAAGGTTGGTTTTCATGATTGAACTCATCAGCGTCTCAGGGTGTCCGCGTATGAAAAGCGTAAAGCAGTTAGCTAAAGAGATGGGCATCTCTTTAACGGAAAAAAACCTTTTCAAGTTGCTTCTTGATTCCAATAAAAAGAAAAATATGACTTGTCTTTTGGAGATCGCCCATTTTTATGGTGTTTCTATAGAAGCTCTTCAACAAAATCCTTCTTTAGTTAGTCGCCCTCTTTTGCGGATCACTAAGGAGTTAACCCCAAACCAACAATTGTTTTTAGAGAACTTGGTACAAAAAAATTTTTATCCAAATTGTCCTAAGCAATGTTTAAAACGGAGCGTATGTCCTGCTAGTCAAAAGCCCATTGATATTATCGGATACGATTCAAAAAAATTGTCCGAAATTGGCAAGAAAATAGAATGCGCTTGAGAGAAACATTTATTTTAGATCTCAAGATAAAAGAAAACGTTTTTTTTGCTTGAAAATAGAGTAAGATTGAGGCTGAGAAAAGTTAGCAGAAGCGCGCTCAAAATATGGTCTGGCTGACCAAAGAAAGACCTACACTAATAAATCTTTCTGCTACGCCGCCACTATGCGGCGAATTTTGTGCGCTTTCTGAAGAAGGAGGAAACGCATGGAAAAGAAATATGTTTATCTTTTCGACGAAGGCAATGCGGACATGCGCAATTTGCTCGGCGGTAAGGGTGCAAACCTTGCTGAAATGAGCAACTTGGGAATGCCTGTTCCAAATGGTTTCACCATTACAACCGAAGCTTGCAACAAGTATTACGAAGATGGTGAAAAAATTTCCGAAGACATCCAAGAACAAATTTATGACTACTTGGACAAACTTGAAAGCGAAACAGGCAAAAAATTTGGTGATCCCGATAATCCACTTTTAGTTTCTGTTCGTTCTGGTGCTCGTGCATCTATGCCAGGAATGATGGATA
>JAAVAY010000108.1 GCA_014803815.1 Allobaculum sp.
AACTCAAGTGATTGATGAAAACATCAAAGCATTTATAAAAATGGCTCAATGATTTATGCATTTCGAATCTATTGCTTCATATCTTTTCCATTTAAAAATATAGACAAACTCAATTGTTTTTGCTAAAACAGGTAAATTACTTTAAATAAAGTAAAAATAAAATTATTTAAGGGAAAATATTCAAAAATATTGAATTTTTCATCACCTTTTTTCGAAAAAGCGCTTTAAAATTTGTTCTCAAACAAGATAATTGACGAAATTTTATGTTGGTCTGATAATATAGCCGACTATAAGATAGCTTGTTATGCTTTAAAAAACCTAGGAAGCCGTGTTTGTTGCCTTAAGGAGGCGACACTTTTTATTTTTCTTTTAAGGCTTTTTTAAAGTAGGCTTAACCTCCAAAAGTCTTTTGATTTTTAGAGGGCGATCTTAAAGAGAAAAGAGAAAGGAGGCCTTTGATGTCTTGTCGAGCTGAGGAGATGACTTGGTATTTTAAAGTGATTAATCATGCGTTGCGTTCAAAATTTGACATCATCTTAAAAGATGAAGGATTAACAAAAGTCCAATTCGAAGTGCTTGTTTATCTTTATGAACAAACCTTAAAAAGAATCGATATCATTCAACGCGATATAGAAGATCACTTTCAAATTTCGAATCCTTCCGTTTCTACTATGATTACGCGCTTAGAAGCCAAAAATTTATTGGCGCGGGAAGCGGGAGATAAAGATCGTCGTAAACGCTATGTCGTCTTAACCCCAAAAGCAATTACTCTTGTGGAGAGTATGCATCGACATGTTCAAGAAGCGCAGGATCTAATGTTAGTGGATATGGATCCCGAGCTTTTAGAACAAGGAATGAAGTTTTTAAAACTAATTTTTCACAACTTAACCGGTAAGGAGGTGGCCGATCGTGATTTCGACTCTTGCGAAACACATTGAAGGCTACAAACGTGAAACGATCCTTACTCCTATATTGGTAGCCCTTGAAGTTCTGTTAGACATTTTGATTCCCTTTTTAATGTCAAAAATGGTCAATGAAGGCATTAGTACAGGAGACATGGGGATCGTTTGGAAATATGGTCTTCTTATGTTTTTAGCCGCGACCTTTGCTTTGATTACTGGCGGCTTATCGGGTCGCTACGCTGCCATTGCTTCGGCGGGATTTGCAAAAAATTTACGCCAGGCTGAATTCAATAACATTCAAAATTTTGCGTTTTCCAATATTGACGAGTATTCCACAGGTGGTTTGATTACCCGTTTGACAACGGATGTCACCAACGTCCAAAACTCCTTTCAAATGCTCATTCGTGTAGCGGTTCGTGCTCCATTAAACTTTTTAATGGCACTCGTTATGGTCTTTTATTTATCGAGTGAAATTGGATTTGGAATGCTTGGCATTTTAATTATTTTAGCGGTTGCGCTCTTTTTCTTAATTCGTAAAGCAGGTCCGATCTTCAACGAAATGTTTAAAAAGTACGACAAGCTCAACGAAGAAATTCAAGAAAATATCACCGGCATTCGGGCCGTTAAATCCTTCGTGCGTGAAGACTATGAAATCAATCGTTTTGATACACGTTCAACGGATATTTATGACATTAACAAAAAGGCTGAGTTGTTAATGATTTTGAACCAACCGTTGATGCAAGGTGCCATGTATGCGTCTGTTCTTTTAGTGGCTTGGTTTGGAGCCAACTTAATCGTTTATGGACAGATGGAAGTCGGAACGATGATGTCGCTTTTTACCTACATCATGAACCTATTGATGTCTTTGATGATGTTCTCCATGATCATCGTTATGGTGACGATGTCAGCTGCTTCGGCAAAACGTATTGTGGAAGTTATCAATCAAGTTTCTTATTTACAATCTCCTGCCAATGGTATTAAAGAAGTCAAAGATGGAAGCCTTGATTTTGATCATGTGTATTTCAACTATGCCGAACAAGTAGACGGCCACTTTGTCTTGCGTGACATCAACTTCTCTTTGCCTTCTGGTACTACGCTTGGCATTTTAGGTGGAACAGGATCTTCCAAATCGTCTTTGGTAAGCTTAATTCCACGTCTATACGATGTAACCGAAGGGGCAGTAAAAGTCGGTGGAGTCAATGTAAAAGATTATGATTTAAAGACTTTGCGCGATTCAGTGGCGATGGTTTTACAAAAGAACGTCTTGTTCTCTGGATCCATTAAAGAAAATATGCGCTGGGGCGATGCTGAAGCCACGGATGAAGAAATCGTGGAGGCGTGCAAATTGGCCCAAGCGGATGAATTCATTTCAAGAATGCCCAATGGATACGATACCTACATCGAGCAAGGTGGAAGCAACGTATCTGGTGGACAAAAACAACGTTTAACGATTGCTCGAGCTCTGTTGAAAAAACCAAAAATTTTGATCTTGGATGACTCTACTTCCGCCGTTGATACCACAACTGATGCTTTGATTCGTGAGGCCTTCCGTACGAAAATTCCCGATACCACTAAAATCATCATCTCCCAACGTGTCTCTTCTTTGCAGGATGCCGATCAAATCATGGTTTTGGATAAGGGTCATTTGGTGGCGATGGGAACACATGATGAGTTGATTAAGACCAATGAAATTTATCGCACCACCTGGCAAGCGCAACAAAAAGGAGGTGACGAAGATGCCGAGTAGCTCTCAACCCAATCAATTTTCTAAGCCTAGAGATCGTAAGACGGTATCGTTAAAAGATTTGAATTCTGGAGAATTAAAGCGCCTTCTTTCAATGGTGTGGAGTTCTTACAAAGGAAAATTCATCTTCATTATTCTTTTGATTTTAGTCTCTTCCTTTGCCAACGTATATGGAAGTACCTTCCAACAAACACTGATCGATAATTACATCACCCCTATGGTACAAAACGGTTCTAAAGATTTCTCTCCTTTGCTTGTGGCTTTAGCACAACTCGCCATGGTGTACTTGATCGGAGTGGTATCGACTTACACTTGGAACCGCTTGATGGTGTATGTGAGCTTAGGAACCCTCAACAATGTGCGTGAACAATTGTTCCAACACATGGAAACGTTACCGATTTCCTACTTTGATACCCATGCTCATGGCGACATCATGTCGGTCTACACGAACGATACGGATACCTTACGGCAGTTGATTTCTCAATCGCTTCCGCAGATGTTCTCCTCCTTGGTGATGATTCTCTTTGTTTTCATCTCCATGCTTCGCCTTTCTCCGGTTTTAGCCTGCATCACTCTTGCCTTTGCGCTTGGGATGTTGTTTGTATCCCGTCGCATTACCAGCTTTTCCTCTCGTTATTTCAGAGAGCAACAAGCCGAACTTGGTAAAGCCAATGGATACATTGAAGAAATGATTGAAGGAACTCGTGTTATTAAAGTCTTCTCCCATGAAGAGGTTGTCAAACAAGACTTTGCGAAAATCAATGAGTCTTTAGAGCATGCAAGTGCTCAGGCTAATATTTATGCCAACATTTTGATGCCTGTATGTGCTAACCTTGGTTACATTTCCTATGTTGTATGCGCCATCGCGGGATCGTACTTAGCGATTCATGGCCAATTTGGCGTTACTCTTGGAACCATTGCAGCCATGTTGACTTTAAACCGTAGCTTCAATAACCCTATCATCCAGATTTCGCAACAAATCAACTCAGTAGTTATGGCCCAAGCTGGTGCTTCGCGTATTTTTGCCTTATTGGATGAGCCTTCTGAGAAAAATACAGGTGTTGTTACCCTCGTTCGAGCTAAACAAGTTGATGGCAAATGGGTAGAAACGCAAGAATATACTGGACACTGGTGCTGGAAGCATCCTCGTCCCAACAATCAATTTGAAATGGTGCCTTTGCGAGGAGATGTCATCTTTGATGATGTGACATTCGGCTATGTGCCTGAAAAAACAGCTTTGCATGATATTTCGCTTTATGCCAACCAAGGCCAAAAAATCGCCTTTGTTGGAGCCACTGGTGCAGGGAAAACAACCATTACCAACCTCATCAACCGCTTTTACGAAATTCAAAAGGGATCCATCACCTACGATGGAATCAACATCGACCTCATCCAAAAGCCAGACTTACGTCGTTCGCTTGGTATGGTTTTACAAGAAACGACGCTCTTCTCAGGAACCATCATGGACAACATTCGCTTTGGAAAACTCGAAGCGACCGATGAAGAGTGCATTGCAGCTGCTAAGTTAGCTAGAGCGGATGGCTTTATCAACCACTTAGAAAATGGGTACAACACGGTGATCGATGCCTCGGGTGAATCCCTCTCCCAAGGCCAACGCCAATTGATTGCCATTGCTCGTGCGGCTGTCGCCAACCCACCCGTCTTGATTTTGGATGAAGCCACTTCGAGTATTGATACCCGTACAGAGCGCTTGGTTCAAGAAGGAATGGATGAATTGATGAAAGGACGCACAGTCTTTGTCATTGCCCACCGTCTATCCACCATCATGAACTCCGATGTCATCATGGTCTTGGATCAAGAACGCATTATTGAGCGGGGCAATCACGAATCCTTATTGGCCAAAAAAGGCGTTTACTACCGCTTGTACACAGGCGATTTGGAAATGGATTAATTTTCTTCTTTCCCTCTATAAACAAAGCTAGATTTCTCGATTTAAAGCAATCGAAAAAATCTAGCTTTTTTTGTTGTTTGCGATTTTTTTATTGGCTTTTGGCCTAAAACAGGACAGGAGGAAATTTCATGTCATCGAGTGTTTCAAGCCAATTAGCCTTACTTAAAAATTCTGTTCAAACTTTATGGGAAAGTGAGCCATATCAAGACTACTTAAAAGTCATGGCTCGCTTTCCTACGTATTCCGTACGCAACACCATCTTGATTTATGCCCAAAAGCCAGAGGCAACTTTCGTGGCAGGATATCAAACGTGGCAACGCCTCTTCAGTCGCCATGTCAAAAAAGGGGAACATGGCATTCGTATTCTCGCTCCCTATACCTATAAACAAGAAATTAAAGATGAACAAGGAGAAGTGAAAACAATTCAAAAGATCGCTTTTCGCGCCATCAACGTCTTTGATGTTTCACAAACTGAGGGGAAAAAATTACCCGAATTGCCCACTCCACAGCTTTTAACGGGAGATTGTTCGCTTTTAATGGACAAAAAAGGCTGTTTAGAAAAATTGACTCACTTTCAAATCCACTTTTCATCTTTACCTGAAGGCCACTATGGAATGTGTCAATACGATACCCAAACGATTGTCATTAACCAAGATCTCGAAGAACGCCACGCCTTTAAGACCCTCATTCACGAATGCGCTCACGCTTTGTTGCATCGCTTCTCTTTAGAAACGCTCAGTTCCTATGAAGTCTTCTTAGTGGATCGCCAAGATTTACGCGAAATTGAAGCGGAATCGGTGAGCTATGTGGTTTGCCAAGCTCTAGGGATTGAATGCAGCCAATATAGCTTTTCCTACATTGCCCGCTGGAAACAAGAGGCGGATTTCTTTGAACAATCTTTAGAACGCATTGCAACGACCGCCCAAAAGATGATTCAAAAACTCCTCGAATCCGAGCAAGAGCAATTGCTTTTTGCCACGACCAATCGCTCTCAAAGCATGCTTTCCATCTAAAAAGGAATTAACTATGAATAAAACGAAAGATAAAGAAAAAAGCATTCCTTGAGAGTCGTAAAAACAAATTTAGATAAGTGCCAATAAAAGAAAAAGGACCAGATCATGATCTAATGAAATTAGATCGAGATCGGGTCCCACATATTGGCCTTTGAAGTGTAGCACCCTTTCTCTTAGAAAGAGAGTCCTATGCTTGAATTTCTTATTTACTTTCTCAATTCGTTTAAAAGCTGTTTCCGAAATGAATGTTCCTTTCACAACTTTGTCTTTTGTGTTTTAGCTATCAGCGCTAGCTCTCGTCCTGATGGGATTTCTTCACTCATTGGCGCCCTTTCTCTTAAACCTTCCTGTTATGACAAACTTCAAAATTTTTTTAA
>JAAVAY010000109.1 GCA_014803815.1 Allobaculum sp.
AATACCAAATAAAAAATAGAACATCACTTTGTGTTGAGATTAAAAAAGATAAAGTAAAATGAGAGAGATTTTATTTATCTAGATCTTAACTACTCATAATTTCACTCTAAAAATACTAAACTTGTTTTTACTTTTTTAATTAATCGATATTTTCAATATGAACAAAAAAAGCTAAACTTTATTGTCTAGCTAAAAAAGAGATATTATTTTTCTATAGAAATAAAATGGATTGAAAACGAAATACATCTTGAAAAAGCGTTTTTAGCCAAGAAATTCAAATTCTAAATTTTCAAAGGCCGTAGGGCTTTCTTGTGTCCAATCGGGATGAAGATGGGACCAGCCTTCTAAATAGTTTAGATACAAGCTGAGTTGGAAGGTAGGAACTAAAGGAACATGTAAGGCAAAATACTCCAAAGCTTCATGCAAAGCTGGCAGGCTTATTTCCACTTTAGAGTCTAAAAAGATATGAGCCTCAATCGTACGAGTCAAATACACCCGCAAGGCATATTCATACAAAACGGTTTTGTTTTTTGATAAGTCGCTAGCATCCCCTTCAATATGCAACTGTTCTCTTGCATCCCGTACAGCTTCATAGACTAAATACCAACAAAGATCTTTACAGATTCTCTCTTCAATTTGATCAAAGGAGTCGATGCTCGTGAAAGGTGGCATGCTCATGAACGGTTTTTCTCCTTCTCTTCACTTGCCCAAGGAATAAGCGGCTTAGTTTGTGCTTTGTCGTCTGTATCGCTCACTAGCTTTTTTTGAGACGTTTTTCCATTGAAAGCCATAAAGTGATCGGGTAAGTCTCCTTCTTCAAAGGTTTCGAGTTGCTCATCACTTAAATCATCTAGAGTAGCTAAGCGATTGGCTTGGTGAATCATCACCTTTTCAAAAAAGTTACGCACTGTCCGTCCATTGGCAAAGTTTTCATCACGCTGGTCATATAAAGTTTGAAAGATGGCTTGCGCTTTTTCTTTGGCTTGATCGGAAAGTCGATAGCCATTTTTAGAGACCATGCCTTCAAAAATAGCCATGAGTTCATCGGGAACATAATCGGGAAAGTCAATAAACTTATTAAAGCGCGATTTAAGGCCAGGATTGGAGCCTAAAAATTCTTTCATGGGTTCAGGATAGCCAGCAACAATAACAGCTAAGTCATCCCGATGATTTTCCATTTCAACCAACAATGTATCTACCGCTTCATAGCCAAAGTCGTGCTTATCTTTTCCCGCTGTAAGGGAATAGGCTTCATCCACAAAGAGAACTCCACCAAGAGCCGAATTGACGACTTCTTGGGTTTTGATGGCCGTTTGCCCAACATATCCACCCACTAACTCAGAGCGATCAACTTCAATGAGTTGTCCCTTACTTAAAGCTCCTAGGGCATGATAAATCTTGGCTAAAAGGCGCGCTACGGTAGTCTTTCCAGTTCCTGGATTGCCAGTAAAGACTAGGTGCATAGAGACAGGGATGTCTTTCATTTGGCGCTCTTTGCGAATTCGTCGAATTTTCAATAAGTTGATGAGACTTTTGACATCGTCTTTGACACTTTGAAGACCTGTTAATTCGTTGAGTTGGGCTAGCAAGTCATCCACACTTTCCTTTTTTTCTTGATCCTTTTCTTTGGCTTCTTTCTCGTTTTGAGCCGCTTTTTCAAGGATATTTTTGGGATCTTCAGTGCTGTGCAAATTGAGCAAGTCACTGGGCTGAAAGGGAATGCTTTCTTGGAAGGGTTCCTCTTTGGAACTGGAAAAATTGGAGAAGGATTTCAAAAAATCTGTCTTGGATTTGGAGCGGGTCTTGGTGACGTTTTTTTGTTGGTGAGTCCAATTTTCCAAAGCCAATATGTAGATATCGCGATCTAAATCTTCTAAAGCTCCCTTGGAAAGCGCATAGGCTTGAAGATTTTCGCCAATTAAGCGAAAAATCGCGATGACTTGTTCTTGATAGTTGGGTGAAATTCCAGGTCTTTTTTGATCGGCGCGACCTGCAGCTTTTAAAAGAGTTGGGGTAAGCGTACTAAATTTAGCCTCATGTAGCTGTAAACGACGGCTCAGCTCATTGAGATCGCTCGCTTGATAGTTGGTTCCAATCACTTGATTGATATATTCAGCCCGCTTATCGGTAATAGGACCAGCGGATTCGGACAAATATAACAAATACGATAACATTTCGATTTGATATTGCTTGGCTAGACTTTGGCCTAACAATTGAGAAAAAGCGGGATCCGTTTGGTCAAAGAGTGTAGCCAAGTGTTGTCCCGCTTGAAAAGCACTGATGGCGTTTTGAAGCGTGGTATTCATATAATACATCCCTCGTTTCTATGAAGTCTCGAGCCTAAAAAAGCCATAAAAAACCTCTTTAGAATGTTTCCATTTTAAGGTACCTCTAAAATCAAAGGAATGTCTAACCAAAAAAAGGCAAAAGTCCAAAATGACTTTTGCCTTAAAATTTAGCGTGTATAGAAGGCAATACCTTCGTATTTCCAACCGTCTTTTACCATTTGAGAACATTCTTCATAGGAATAAGTAAAATGATGAGTTCCCGTTTTCGCATTGGGGTTGTACAAGCGATAGACAGGAAGGTCTTTTTCATTCGTGGAAGCATACCAAGCTACTCCTTCATCATTCCATCCCGCTTTCACTAACTCTTGAACTTCATTTTTACTCAAGGTGTAATGATGATCGCCGGCCACAGGATTATACACACGGTATAAAGCCGTCCCATTTTTGGGATCTTCATTATTCCAAGCCATACCTTCATCATTCCATCCAGTCGCAATTAAGTGTTTCGCTTCAGCTAAAGAAGGGGTATAAAAGTGCTCAGTAGAGGTGGGATTGTAGACGCGATAAACTGGCGTTTCAATTGTAGGAGTCCGTTTATCATCACTCTGGCTTGGAGCATTAGGAAGAGTTGAACTCGATGATGCTCCTGTCCAATCCCGAATCGTTTGAAGAACGTAATCATCCATCATGACCCCACCATTGAGTTGGTAGTTGGAAAGCCCAAATGTGTGAATACCAATGACTTCGTTGTTAGCATTCAAGATAGGCGAACCACTTTGTCCTGGTTGGGTATCCACATTGTGATACATCGTACGCTCACGAGTGGGATTATAGCTGTCAAAAATACCATAGCCTTTTTTCGGAGTAAGAGTCGTTACCCGATCACCGGCTTGGTAAGGATAGCCAGCGACCATAACTTGTTGATGCATGGTATCAAGAGGATTGTTTGTCAACGACAAAATCCCTACCTCTTTACTAATGGGAGTATCCAAGATAATCAAGCCGAAATCTTGGTCAGTAGGTTGACCATTGATCCATTTCGACGTAACATGCATATTTTGGGGTGTGACCGTCATCGAGCCATAAGGTAAGCGGCCATTGGAGTCAGAGGCTGGATAAATTTCAATGGAAGACGCCATACCACCATACGATTTATCGTAAATGCAGTGACCTGCAGTTAAAATTTGATTGTCAGCAATAAAAAAACCAGTTCCAATAAATGAACGTTCCACCTTATCCGTGCCGATAAAGTGAATAACTAGTTTACACAAAGCGGAATAAGGGTATTCCGTTGTATTTTCAATGGGAACGCGTGTATCCTCTCCTAAAATGTTTTCCAAACGAATGCCATCATCATTGGTTTGAATGGTGAAATCTTCTCCATACATTTCATAAGGATCCGAGGTAACAGGCGCGTATTGGGTATCGCTCTCTTGGGCAAAAGCGTGGCTAGGAGAAAGAAATAAGCCAACACTTAACAAAGAGGCGCAAAGTGTTTTCCAAGCAGTTTTAAATTTCATAGTAGTTAAAACGTAACGCTCCTTTCTTTGTATAACGATTTACAAGGATCCTCTTTAAAAAGGATCTTTACCATCTTTGTTTTTAATTCAAGCACCGACTATCTTACCAGTTTCCCTTCAATAAATCATCTATTCTTTGTTAACTTCTTCATTTTTCTTTCCTATTTTCCTCTAAAAGTCAAATCAATGATCCAACTTTTCTTGTAAACCTCAATTTTTCTTACAATTTTCCATATTCTTTCTGATTTTATTCTCTTTATTCCCATTTACCAAATTTAAAAAGATTTCTTTAATGGATTATAAGAATAAAATCCATCTTCTTTCGGCATCTCTTTTTTCTATACCAATGGCTTCCTATTCCTTTTTTGTTTGTAAAGCGAAAACAAAAAAGGCCGGTTTCCAAAGAAAGCCGGTCCAATTCGTTTTGAATCCAATTAGGCGTGCAAGACATCCCCAAAGCTGATCAAGTGATCGCCTTGAAAAGTGAGTTCGCCTTTCATTCCAACGTGTAAAGCGTAGTACTGAAACGAATTGATCCAAAAGAGTTTCACTCCCTCAGCCGTTTCAAAGGCCACTTCAAAAAGAGGATCTCCATCGGGATTCATTTCAGGGGTAATCTCATCATAAACTCCGCGCAAGGCAGCGACCGTAGCGGACAATTTTTGAACAGCGCTCATTTTATTCTGCTTCCTTTGCTTTGGGGTCGCTTAACTCAACATCAAGGATGGCGGGTTCGGTTTCTTCTACTTTTGCGGGTTCAAGCTCTTCAATGACCGCAGGTTCGAGTTCTTGGATTTGTTCAACGATTTCCTCATCCTGAGAGGGGACATCACCTAAGTAATCAAAGGTGATTTGGCGTTTAGGGATGTTGACATCACGCACTTTGATGTGAACTGGCATACCAAGCGCAAAGCGTTTTTGGCTGTTTTCTCCAGTAAGCGTCATCGTTTCTGCATCGTAGTTGTAAAAATCATCTTCCATATAGCGAAGAGGAATGAGACCTTCAATGGTATTGTCAAGTCCTACAAAGAAGCCAAAGCTTGTAACCCCTGTGATCACCCCATCGTATTCTTCCCCTACTTTATTTTCCATGTATTTCGCCGCTTCTAGATCGTTGACGGCGCGTTCGATGGTCACTGCTTCTTTTTCCATTTCCGATAAATGCAATGAGGATTTCTCCATTTTGCGTAAATCTTTGGCCAAAGTGCGATCATCATTTTTCTTTTCAAAGACATGCGAACGAAGCATGCGATGAATCAATAAGTCGGGATAGCGACGAATGGGAGAAGTAAAGTGGCAATATTCATCCAAAGCCAAGCCGTAGTGACCGAGGTTTTCTTCGCTATAGCGCGCTTTTTGCATCGAGCGCACGGCTACGGTAGACAAGATTTCCTTATCAGCTGGATCTTCTACCGAATTTAAGAAGCGAGCAATATCTTTTGGATCGCAGTTTTCCGGATCGATATCACAAGGAACATGGAGCACACGGGCCATAGAGACAAGCGATTGCAACTTTTCGGGATCAGGAATTTCATGAACACGGAACATACCTGGCAATTGATTGATATGAAGTTCATGAGCCACCGCAACATTGGCGGCGATCATGGCTTCTTCAATCATCTGTTCACTCCAACCACGCTCGCGTACGATAACCTCCACAGGAACGCCATCAGGGCCTAAGACGAAGTAAGGCTCTTTCGTTTCAAACTCAATATGGCCCCGTTTTTCTGTTTGAGCTTTGAGTTGTTTGGCTAAATCAGAGAAATCACGAAGCATCTCTCCAAAGTCCTCGTACTCAGGAGTCGTGGCGGGATCATCTAAGTAACTGTTAACTTTAGCATAGGTGCAACGACCATCGGAATGGATGACGCTATCGTAAATGGAGTAATCCACCATGATGCCTTCGGGATTGAATTCCATTTCACAAGTCAAAGTCAAACGATCTACATTCGGATTTAAAGAACAAATTCCATTGGAGAGTTCAAAAGGAAGCATAGGAACTACTCGATCAGCGACATAAATCGAAGTTCCCCGCTCATACGCTTCATTATCAATGGCTTCCCCTTCAGGGACATAGTAGCTGACATCGGCAATGTGAACGTAAAGCTTCCACCCCCCATTGGGCAATTTTTCTACTGAAATAGCATCATCAAAGTCTTTGGTAGAATCGCCATCAATGGTAACGGTCATCAAATCGCGTAAGTCGTGACGGCCCACAATTTCGTGCTTTTGCACTGTAGAGGGAATAGATGCGACTTCTTTACGCACTTGTTTATTGAAATCTTGGCGCACTTCGTTTTCTGCTAAAATCGCTGAAATATCCACACCAGGTTGGTTTTCTTGGCCTAAGATTTCAATGATTTTGACTTGCAAAGGGGAAGCGTATTTGACAACTTTGACTACTGCTTTGGTGCCTGGTTGAATATCAAAGGCTTTTTTGTTGACGACATCAAAAGAAGTATGCAAGTCTACATCACTGCGAAACTTTAATCCTGCGCGCGTCATAATAAAGGTTCCGGCAATGCAGGTGATGCCACGTTCATAGATGTGTACCACTTCATTGCCTTTATGGGGATCCACTTTAACGAGAACTTCGTCTCGATCCATCAAAATACGGGTATAGCGTTTGGGAACATAAATTTTTTGATCACGATTGATAATGGCATAGTCATTAGCTGAGATATCGCGAGCGCGACCTACAAACCATTCAGGTCCATCTAAAAGAACATATTGTTCGTGATCGTTATAAATAAGCCGTGCGGCTTCAAGTTCATTTAAGACCACACTAAGCTCCTTCATATCAGCGCTTGTTTTGATGTGCATGGCCTTGGAAATGGCACCTGGCGTCATCTGCTTATTGGTTTTGAGCAATTCAAGAATTTCTTCTTTCATATCAATCTCTCCTTTTTGCCATCGCAAAATAGATCAAGAAAAAAAGGGCATAGCGCCCCTATTAAACTACCTGCAAAGCGATGACCAATGCGAAAAATAAGATTCCACAGCCCAGCGTTAAACGGCTGATCAATTTTTCCGGTCCTCTTTCTTTAGTAACCGCGAAAAGGTTCAAGTCTCCACTTCCGGTAAATGCAGCGGACAGGCCATCGGATTTTCCGCTTTGAAGCAAAACTAGAATAATGAGAATCGCTGCGTCGATCATCAATAACACATTAAAAATATTTTCCATAACTTTTCTCTTTCTAGTCCTCGGTCATTATACCAAAGCTCCATAATTCAACGGGCTGAGATGCTAAGAAAGTCCACATCATCCAGGCTTTTGACTACATGATCAGGATAAATTTGAAATTTTGGGATGTCCTCTTCGTGATGAACACCTGTTTGGACAAGGACCGTTTGGACTTGGTTATTATACCCAAGGGCGATGTCAGTTTCTAGGTTGTCTCCAATTAAAACGACATCCTCTTTTTTTAAATTGGCTTTGTGTAAAGCGGCTTCCAAAATGGGTGCATCCGGCTTGCCGATCTTAGGGCTCTCTTGACTGCTCGCAAACTCAAACATATGCACAATGGCTCCATTGCCCACTTCAAAGCCTTCAGGTTTCGCTAAGATGCGATCGTAATTGGTGCCAATGAGCTTAGCTCCATTTAAAAGGAAACCTAAGGCTTTGGAATAGGTCCCATAGTCGGCTTGTTTATCTAAGCCCACAAACACAAAGTCGGGATGATCTTCCGTAATTTCAAACCCTTCCTCTAAAAGTGCTTGGCGTAAACCATCTGCGCCGACAAACCAGGCTTTGTTTTGGCCAGGATAATGCTTTTTTACATAGGCAGCCGAGGCCATAGACGAATTAAAAAAATGTTCGGGACGAATGTGCTGATAGCCCATGTTGAGCATATGCTCCATATTTTCTTGTGGGGTACGCATCGAGTTGTTTGTTAAAAACAAATAGGGAATATTGTGATCGTGTAAAAAGTTGATGGCGCGAATGCCAGCTTCAATGGGCATTGAGCCTCGATACATCGTTCCATCCAAATCAAATACCATCGTTTTAGGGGTGTTTTGCGTCATATCTATCTCCTTATCAATTTGTCACTTTGGCTGTCTTTAGAGTGCCTCTTTTTAGTCTCTTTGGCCTGTAGCATGCTTCAAACTTATGCAATCTAAAAAAAGCCTTCAAGATCTCTTGAAAGCTTTTAGGAAAAGAGAAAAAGCGTGTTGGCTTTAGAAAACTTGAATACCTCCAAATTGACGGATATGAAGGACCTTACACGCTCCTGGGCCAAACATGTGATCCATTTGAGTTTTATAGGATTCAACTAAATCATGGGGAACAAAGGCTTGAATCGTTCCGGCAAAGCCCCCGCCATGGACGCGATGCGCCCCACGTCCTTGAAGGAGATGCTCACTCAAAGCCAGAGCTAAGGAAAGCGATTGATTTTTGGGATCTTGCGGGGTATATACGTTTTGTAAATACTTAAAAGAGGAATTTCCAGAGGCTAAAATCTCGTTTTCTAAGGCCATTAAATCCTTCATTTTCAAAGCCTCTACGGCTCTTTGTACTCGTTTATTTTCTTCAAAAACGTGGATCGCTCGCAAAAGGGCACGATCATTTTTGAGATCTTGTCGTAAAGCGGGCAACTGTTCATAAAATTGATTTTCATCCACATAACGCAAAACATCTTGACCAAAATATTCGTCCACCATTTTAAGTTCAAAGGGAATATCAGCATATTCTTGCACCAAATCAGCATGGGAGGCATGGACATCGGTAAGACAAAGCGCTGTTTCAAAATCAGCGAAGTTCACATCCACTCGTTCCATAAAGGGATTCGTTTTGTTTTCAAAATCGATATAAACGAGTCCCCCTACTGAACAAGCGGTTTGATCCATTAAGCCACATGGTTTTCCGAAGTAAACATTTTCCGCAAATTGGCCAATGCGAGCAATTTGAACGGGATCGAGTAAACCTTGGTTATAGAGCTCGGAAAAGAT
>JAAVAY010000110.1 GCA_014803815.1 Allobaculum sp.
GTGGGATTGTCCGGAATGTGGTACGCACCATAACAGAGATGTAAACGCGGCTATAAACATCCGAAACGAAGGGATGCGGTTAGCAAACGCATAGCCACTCCATAGAACCGTGGGGCCCACGGGGATAGCTCGCTTATGCTTAGCACAGTAGTGCTATCGAACGAGAACCGACTGTTCGCTACCATGCGAAAGAAAGCCCCCGCCTCTTTAGGCGGGGAGGATGTCACTTCTTCTTTTTGATTAAACCTTATAGATTAGGGAGGAATAAAAAGCTTCTTATCCCAATCGATAAAAAACGCCAAAAGAAAACGCCTTGAATCCAACAAAAAAAAACCAATTTCTTGGTCAAATTGACGAATGAAAAGGGATTTGTTAGTGTGTTCGTGCAGCAAAAATTTCGGATTAACAAAGAAAACTAGGCGTTTGTAGAGAGCTAGCGGATGGTGAAAGCTAGTAGGTCTATTCTTTGGTCTCACCGTCAGCGCTGAACGCAGTCCGGCGATAACGGCATTGAGGGCATGATCAAAAGATCATGAATTAAGGTGGTACCGCGCATATTGCGTCCTTAGTGAAAACTAGGGGCGCTTTTTATTTTAGATTATGCGCCAAGCCAAACCGATTTTTGTGTAGACTCTCGCAAGCAAGACTTGCGTTTATTATAGAAAGGAAGAAAACCATGTACGATCATCAAGAGATTGAGAAAAAGTGGCAACAGTATTGGAAAGAAAATAAAACCTTTAAAACCGATACTAACGACTTTTCTAAACCAAAATACTATGTCTTGGACATGTTTCCATATCCTTCGGGAAATGGATTGCACGTGGGCCATCCGGAAGGGTATACCGCCACGGATATCGTAGCGCGCAAAAAACGCATGGAAGGCTACAACGTTTTACACCCCATGGGCTTTGACTCCTTTGGTTTGCCAGCGGAACAATTCGCCATTCAAACGGGTCATCACCCATCTGTCTTTACCGAAAAAAACATCGATCACTTCCGTGATCAAATTCAAGCCTTAGGCTTTTCCTATGATTGGGATCGCGAAATTGCGACGAGCCATCCCGATTATTATAAGTGGACCCAATGGATTTTTACTAAGCTTTATGAGCAAGGCTTAGCCTATATTGATGAAATTCCCGTCAACTGGTGCCCTGAACTCAAATGCGTATTGGCCAACGAAGAAGTCATCGATGGTCGGAGCGAACGGGGCGGCTATCCGGTAATACGCAAACCCATGCGTCAGTGGGTGCTTCGCATTACAAAATATGCCGATCGTTTGTTGGAAGACCTCGATTTGGTGGATTGGCCTTCGAGCACCAAAGAGATGCAAAAAAACTGGATTGGCAAATCTCAAGGAGCCAATGTGGTTTTTGATATTGATGGCCACGATAAGCAATTCACTGTCTTCACGACCCGTTGCGATACGCTTTTTGGCGCGACGTATTGCGTTTTAGCTCCTGAGCATCCCTTTGTAGAAGATATCGTGAGTCCTGAACAGCGCAATGCGGTCGCGGCCTATAAACGGGCAGCATCCATGAAATCCGACTTGCAACGCACGGATTTAAATAAAGATAAAACGGGTGTCTTCACAGGGGCTTATGCGATCAACCCCGTTAATGGCAACAAGATCCCCATTTGGATTTCCGATTACGTTTTAGCTTCTTATGGAACGGGAGCTATCATGGCCGTTCCCGCTCATGATACCCGTGACTATGAATTCGCTAAAAAATTCGATTTGCCCATTATCCCTGTTTTGGAAGGTGGCGACATCGAAAAGGAAGCCTGGACGGGCGATGGCGTGCACATCAATTCCGAATGGCTCAATGGCTTAGGTAAACAGGAAGCCATCGATAAAATGATTGGGTGGTTGGAAGAAAAAGGAGTGGGAGAAGCCAAAACCACTTATAAACTACGCGACTGGCTCTTCTCAAGACAGCGCTATTGGGGAGAACCCATCCCCATTGTCCATATGGAAGATGGCACGATGCGTACTTTGGATATCGATGAGTTGCCCTTAGAACTTCCCGCTACAGATAACTTCCAACCCGCCGACAACGGAGAATCGCCCTTGGCCAATTGCCCCGATTGGCTCAATGTAGAAATCGATGGAGTCAAAGGAGTGCGCGAAACCAACACCATGCCTCAATGGGCTGGTAGCTGCTGGTACTATTTGCGTTATATTGACCCCCATAACGATCAAGAACTGGCCAATCCTGAGTTATTAAATCACTGGTTGCCTGTTGACTTATACATCGGTGGAGCCGAGCATGCCGTTCTTCACTTGTTGTATTCACGCTTCTGGCATAAAGTGCTTTACGATTTGGGTGTGGTTCCCACTAAAGAACCTTTCCAGAAATTGTTCCATCAAGGCATGATTTTAGGAGGCAACGGAGAAAAGATGTCCAAATCTCGTGGTAACGTCGTCAATCCCGATGTCATCATCGAAAGCCATGGAGCGGATGCTTTACGTGTATATGAAATGTTCATGGGACCCCTTGAATCCGGTTTGCCTTGGTCTGAGCAAGGCTTGGATGGTACGCGTCGTTGGTTGGAACGTGTATGGCGCTTCTTTTCAAGTGAAGCCCAATACCTCGATGAAAACGATGGTAAACTCGATAAGATTTACAACCAAACCGTCAAGAAGGTATCCAATGACATCGATACCCTCAATTTCAATACCGCGATTTCCCAAATGATGGTCTTCATCAATGAAGCCTATAAGACAAAAACCATATATCGTCCCTATGCAGAAGGCTTTGTAAAAATGCTCTCGGCCTTTGCTCCTCACCTTGGAGAAGAACTGTGGACAACCGTTTTAGGTCATGATGGTTCCATTGCTTATGAAGCTTGGCCAACATGGGATGAATCCAAACTCGTGGAAACCACTCATACGGTAGTCGTTCAAGTCAACGGAAAAGTGCGTGGCAAATTTGAAGTGGCCACTGGTACCGATGATGAAGAACTCAAAAAATTGGCTTTGGATCTCAAAACCGTTCAAAAACAACTCGAAGGCAAAGAGATCAAAAAGATTATTGTCGTTCGCGGCAAAGTAGTTAACATCGTCGCCAAATAATCCATAATCACTAGACAGGCTGAAATCAGCCTGTTTTTTTTTTCGCCCAATAGGATGAGAAACGCTACAAAAAATGGAGAAAGCCTTAAGCTCCTTTGATTTTTCACTTTCCCTTCTTTAAACGGGAGATTTTGCCTTACATTGAATTCAACGCAAAAGTTTGTATAATAAAGCGCAAAGCAGTGAAGAGAAGAAGTACGCAGATTCAAACTTTATAGAGAGTCATCGTTTGGTGGAAGATGATAGGGCTGGCTGCGGAACTACACCTCGGAGCATCTGTCCAGATCGCAAGCCGGCGTTATTGGCAAAGAGCATCAAACCCATGGTTTGGTGAATTGAGGTGGTACCGCGCATTGTCGTCCTTAGTCAGGACGTTTTTTTTTATTTGCGGCTTTTTTCGATGAGAAAAGAGGTATTTATGAAACTGTATGATGAATTGCAATGGAGAGGACTCATCAACGATGTCACCTCTCCCGAAGTCGAAGATGAAATCAACAATGGGGAATTGACTTTTTATATTGGAACCGATCCCACGGCAGATTCTTTACATATTGGGCACTATAGCTCTTTATTGATGGCTAAACGCCTTCAACAACACGGCCATCACCCTATTATGTTAGTCGGTGGAGCCACAGGATTTATTGGAGATCCTAAAGCCACTGGTGAGCGCAATATGTTGACTCCGGAAGTTTTGGAGCACAACTACCAAGCTTTACATGATCAAATTGATGCGCTTTGGGGCTTTGAAATGGTTAACAACTTGGATTGGACCAAAAATGTCTCCATCATCGATTTCTTGCGTGACTTTGGAAAATACTTCAACGTCAACTACATGATCAATAAGGAAACCGTCAAAAGACGTTTAGAAAGTGGAATTTCCTATACCGAATTTTCCTACATGTTGTTGCAAGCCATGGACTTCTTGCATCTCTTTGAAGACAAAAACTGTCGCATGCAAATCGGTGGCCAAGACCAATGGGGAAACATCACTTCGGGTTTAGAGCTGATTCGTAAGAAAAAAGGAGCCGATACCAAAGTGTATGGGTTAACCATGCCTTTGATCACCAAAGCGGATGGCACAAAATTTGGAAAAAGCGAAAGTGGTACGGTTTGGCTTTCTGCTCAAAAGACGAGTCCTTACGAACTTTACCAATTTTTGTTGAACACAGAAGATTCCAAAGTCATCGAATACTTGAAGAAATTGACCTTCCTTTCCGTAGAAGAAATCAGCGACTTAGAAAAACAAACCCATGAAGATGCAGGACCTCGAGTAGCTCAAAAGAAATTAGCCGAAGAAGTGGTGCGGGATTTACATGGACAAGAAGCCCTCGATATCGCTTTAAAGATCACCGAAGCCCTCTTTACTGGTTCCTTACAAGATTTAGACGAAGACCAACGCCGTCAAGCGGTTGTAAATATGGAAAAAATAACTTTACCTTCTGGAAAGCTTGAAGACATCTTAGTCAAGGGAAAAATTGCTTCTTCCAAGCGGGAAGCAAGAGAATGGATTAAGGGCAATGCTATTTCTTTAAATGGAGTCAAAGTCAAAGATCCCAATATGATCATTGATGACACTCAAACCTACATCGATAATGTTGTGCTGATTCGTCGTGGTAAGAAGAACAATTACGCTATCGTTTTAGAAGATATTCAAGATTAGGAACTTTTAATGGTCGAGAAATCGACCTTTTTTTTGACCCCGATTTTTAGAAAATTTTTTGTAAAAGGCTAAGGTGGATTAGCCATTACAAGGAACATCTAAAAATTGGAAGCTCCTCTACTTTTTTTGGATTAGGTTCTAGAAGTTTTGTAAATTCTTCTCTAAATGGAAATCTATGGAATTAAGTGAAGGATGAAATCGCTGAGTTTCCCTTAAATTCGTCCTTTATATCTCGTCCTAAACTTCTTCCCATCCTAGTTCAATCCCTAATTAAAGGATTATATCCATACCCGATCAATAATAAATCGAGGCATAATTTAGAAAAAAATTTAAGATCCCTATACAGGACTTTCCTTATAAGGAAGCCGAAAGTATTAAAAAAGTCTTGTCCGAAGCGTGTGTAATGGATGGATTGTATTATTTATTGGAGGTATCGAATCCATTGAAGCCAGAAAAGCTCTAAAAAGAAAGGCATATTTCTATGAAAGCTATTATTACGGATTGTGACCATAACTCTATGGCCATTGAAAAAGAGGAATTTGAAAAAGCTGGAATTCCTCTTGAACTGAAACAATGTCATACGGAAGAAGATGTCATTCGCGAATGTCAAGATGCAGATGTCTTCATCGTTCAATATGCTCCGATTACCCGAAAAGTAATGGAGGCCTGTCCTAACTTAAAAGCTATCATTCGCTATGGAGTTGGGGTGGATACTCTCGATGTAAAAGCTGCAACAGATCTTGGCATTCAAATCGGCAATGTTCCAGATTATGGGGTAAATGAAGTAGCCGATCATGCCCTTGCTTTGGCGTTAGCTATGTTGCGAAAAGTTGTTAAGATGAACAGCCAAGTAAAAGAAAAAGGATGGGACTATACTCCCGCGATTCCAATTCATCGCTTTTCCACTCAAACGTGTGGAATCGTAGGGCTTGGACGTATTGGAAAAAATTTAGCCAAGAAGATGAAAGCACTAGGTTTTCATGTCATTGCCTATGATCCCTATCTTCAAGAAAAAGGTCTTCAAGAAGACATTCCTCTTGTGGATTTTGATGAGCTTTTAAAGCAATCGGATATTATTTCGATTCATTGCCCTTTAGAGGGAAATGAAAATCTCTTTGACAAAGAGGCGTTTCAAAAAATGAAAAATAGCGCTTGTATCATCAACGTAGCCCGTGGAGGTATCATCAACGAAGCCGATTTATTAGAGGCCTTAAAAAATAATCAAATCGCTCAAGCCGCTCTTGACTGCTTAGAAAAGGAACCAATAGCCA
>JAAVAY010000111.1 GCA_014803815.1 Allobaculum sp.
AAGATATTAAAGCCCAACTTAAGAAATTATATGCTCAAAGTTTGGCTAAAGATAAACAAATGCGTTTGACTACAAGTGGGGCCCATAAAGACGATCTCATTTTTTGCTTAAATGGCAAACCAGTGACTCAAACGGCAAGCCAAGGCCAAAAACGTTCTATTATGTTGGCTCTTAAAATTGGATTATGCAAAACCATTCAAGAAAAAGGGGGACAAAACCCTATTTTGCTTTTGGATGATGTTTTTTCTGAACTTGATCCTCAACGACGCAAAGGGTTGATTGCAGCCTTTCCCAATGAAATTCAAATTTTTATCACGACCGCTGAAACAGTTTCACCGTCATGGTTTGAGCGGCCTGTTTGTTTTTATACAGTCGATCACGGTGTGATGAAGGAGGGAATCTATGATATCTGATACGCAACAAGCGCTGGTTTCTATCGATGATGCATCTAGCGAAAATCAAAAGACACCAGAAACGCTTCCTGCTGTGGCAAGCGTCGTTCCTCAAATCAGTGAAGATCTTAAAGAATCAATGCGTGAATTCAGCCGTTTAGAAGACGAAGCCCTTCACGTAACGCATTCTTATACCGCAAATGATATTCAAGTTTTAGAAGGCCTAGAGGCGGTTCGCCTACGGCCTGGAATGTATATTGGGTCAACTTCAGCCCGAGGCTTACACCATTTGGTGTGGGAAATTGTCGATAACGGAATTGATGAATCGCTCGCTGGGTATGCTAATCGCATTGATGTCACCATTGAAGAAGGTGATGTGATTTGTGTTCATGACAATGGACGAGGAATGCCTGTCGATCTCCATCAAAAAACTGGAATTAGTGCAGTCGAAACCATTATGACCGTTTTACATGCTGGTGGTAAATTTGGTGGAGCCGCATACAAAATGGCTGGTGGTTTACATGGGGTGGGCGCGAGTGTCGTAAATGCTTTATCCTCTTGGCTTGAAGTCATCGTCGAACAAGGTGGCAAGAAATATTACGTTCGCTTTGAAAATGGTGGTCACACTGTTGAACCGCTTAAGGAAATAGGAACCACAGACAAAACAGGAACTACTGTGCGCTTTAAACCTGATCCAGCTATTTTTAAAGAAAGTACTGAATTTAGTTTTGATGTTCTTAATACCCGTATTCGTCAGTTGGCTTTTTTAAACAAGGATTTGACGATGACCTTAACGGATTTGCGTCATGGACAAGATCTTCATAAAGAGTATCGCTATGAAGGGGGAATTGTGCAATACGTACAATTCTTGAATAGAGGAAAAGAAGTTTTATCTCCGAAAATCATTTATGCAGAAGGAGAACAAGATAACATCCTAGTGGAAGTTGCAGTTCAATACAACAAAGATTATCAACAACAAATTTATTCCTTTGTAAATAACATCAATACTCATGAAGGTGGGTTTCACGAAGAAGGGTTTCGGTTGGCTTTAGCGCGCGAAATGAATCGCTATGCCAAAGAAAACAATTTAATCAAAAAAGGGGAATCTCTTCAACAAAACGATGTGCTCGAAGGCATTTCGGCCATTATTTCGATTAAGCACCCTAATCCTCAATTTGAAGGCCAAACGAAAACCAAATTGGGCAATAGCGAAGTACGTAAAATTGTCTCAAGTACGTTTGGTCAACATTTACGGCGCTTTTTAGCGGAAAATCCAGTTGAAGCTCGAGCCTTGGTTGACAAGGCTCTTCTTGCCGGACGAGCCCGAACTGCAGCGGCTAAAGCGCGGGAAGCCGTTCAACGCAAATCGGCTTTGGATGGAATTACTTCTTTGCCTGGTAAGTTGATGGATTGCTCTAGTCGAGATGCGAGCGAATGCGAAATTTATATCGTGGAGGGAAATTCGGCTGGTGGCTCGGCCAAAATGGGTCGCGATGCGCGAACTCAAGCTATTTTGCCCTTGCGAGGAAAAGTTCTCAACGTTGAAAAAGCGCGTGATAGCCGCATTTTCAAAAATGCTGAGATCAATTCTATGATTACAGCCTTTGGATGTGGATTTAAGGATGACACCGATTTATCCAAACTTCGATATCATAAAATCATTATCATGACCGATGCTGATGTTGATGGTAGCCATATTGCGACTTTGATGTTGACGTTCTTATACCGCTTTATGAAACCAGTCATTGAGGGTGGATATGTCTACTTGGCCCAACCGCCTCTCTACAAGATTCAAAAGGGAAAACGCGTGGCCTATGCCTACAAAGAACAAGAAATGGATAAACTACGTGCGGAATTTAAAGATGGGTATCGTGTGCAACGGTACAAAGGACTTGGGGAAATGGATGCTGAGCAGCTGTGGGAAACCACCATGGATCCTAAGCGCCGTATTTTAAAACGAGTTACTATCGACGATGCGATGGAAGCAGATTCGGTCTTTTCTATGTTGATGGGCGAAGATGTAAAACCCCGTAAAGAATTCATTCAACAAAACGCCGAGTATGCCACACTTGACTACTAGAAAGGAGCATTATGTCTGAAGAAAATAAAAAATCAGATGCTCTCCAAGATCAAAACTTGGACAAATCCATCTCGCTGAGTGCTCCCCAATCTCCGGCAGTGCTTTCTCTTGAGGATGAGGAAGATGATTTGGATCTTGAAAACGAGAATAATAACTACGATAAAATCGAAGAAGTTGAAATCTCTAAAGAAATGCGCGAATCGTTCTTGGATTATTCCATGTCCGTTATTGTCCAGCGCGCTCTACCCGATGTTCGAGATGGGATGAAGCCAGTTCATCGTCGTATTTTGTATTCTATGGCGGCTTTAAATATTACCCCTGGCTCAGCTCATAAAAAATCGGCACGTATCGTCGGGGACGTTATTGGTAAATACCATCCTCATGGGGATACAGCCGTATATGAAGCGATGGTTCGTATGGCTCAAGACTTTTCCTATCGCTATCCTCTCGTAGATGGGCATGGAAACTTTGGTTCTCTTGATGGGGATGGAGCCGCTGCGATGCGTTATACTGAAGCGCGGATGTCTAAGATTTCTACCGAAATGGTTGCGGACTTAAACAAAGATACCGTAGATTTTGTGGAATCCTACGATGGAGATGGTCGTGAACCCACCGTTTTGCCTTCTCGCATTCCGAACTTGTTGCTCAATGGAGCGGTAGGAATTGCTGTGGGTATGGCTACAAACATTCCTCCTCATAACTTAACGGAAACAGTAAATGCTATTAAAGCCTTGATGGACGATCCAGATTTAACCATTCCTGAACTCATGAATTACTTGCCAGGACCTGATTTTCCTACTGGCGGGATCATTTTAGGACGTAAAGGAATTCGAGAAGCGTATGAAACAGGTCGTGGTTCCATTACGATTCGGGCTAAATATCGCGTAGAATCCTTACCGAATGGGAAAAAGCGTATCATTTACTATGAAATTCCCTATAGCGTCAATAAAGTGGCCATGTATGAAAAAATGGCCGATGTGATTCGTCAAAAGAAAGTCCAAGGTGTGACATACCTCAACGATGAATCCAATCGTGAAGGTGTACGCATTGTCATGGAACTTAAAAAAGATGTCCAAGAAGAAGTGGTCATCAACCAGATGTTTCGAGAAACCCAATTGCAATCTTCCTTTGGAATTAACATGTTGGCTCTTGAAAAAGGACAACCCAAGCAGTTAAACATCAAAGAGATGATTCAGGACTATATCGATCATCAATGCCAAGTCGTGGAGCGAAAAACGCGCTTTGATTTAAAAAAGGCCCAAGAGCGTTTGCACATTGTGGAAGGATTTCGCATTGTACTCGATCATTTAGACGATGTCATTCATATGATTCGCTCTTCTAAAAAAGAAGAGTCAGCATTGATTGCCGATATGAATGCAGCCTTTGGCTTGGATGATCCTCAAACCAAAGCCACCTTAGCCATGCAAGTGCGTCGTTTATCCGGCTTAGAGCGAGACAAGATCGAAAAAGAATACCTACAACTTTTAGAAGATATCGCAGACTATAAAGATATTTTGGCTAAGCGAGAACGAGTTTTAAACATCATTCGTGCTAATTTAGATGATATTCAAGCCCGATATGGTGACGATCGTCGGACAGATATTTTAGAAGGAAACTTTGATGTCATTGATGAAGATCTCATTCCACAAGAAGATATCATGATGACTTTGACGCATTCTGGATATATTAAAGTAACACCAACGAGTGCTTATCATACTCAAAATCGTGGAGGCAAAGGAATTCGCTCAATTTCTCTCAATGATGAAGATTCCATTGACTTTATGGTGAGTCTTTCCAATCACGATCATGTTTTATTCTTTACCAACACGGGACGTGTCTATCGCATGAAGGGATTCCAATTCCCTATGTCATCTCGTACTGCGAAGGGAACACCTATTGTTAATTTCTTATCTTTGCAAGAGGGGGAGAAAGTTCAAGCTATCTTGCCTTATTCCCCTAATGAACAAGTGAAAAACTTGTTGTTCGTAACACGGAATGGTTTGGTGAAACGTACTCCCATTCCACAATTCAAAAACATCAATCGCACTGGAAAAATTGCGATTACCCTTAATGAAGGCGATTCCTTAGCTTTCGTTCAAGGAACAAGTGGTCAGGATGAAGTACTCATTGCTAGTGATCAGGGCTATGCCGTTCGTTTTGCCGAAACAAGTGTTCGTCTAATGGGACGTACGGCTGCTGGTGTAAAAGGAATCGATTTAAACACGGATGAGATTCCAGCCAAAGTGGTTGGGATGGCTATTTCTTCTCAAGGGGATACTGTAATGTCGCTTTCGGAAAACGGCTATGGAAAACGATCCTACATTTCGGAATATCGCTTAACTGATCGTGGAACTAAGGGAGTAAAAACTCTTCAAATCTCCGAGGTCACAGGTCCTTTAGTTGGCTTTAAACCGGTAGAAGGCCAAGAAGATGCCATGATTGTGACTGAGGCTGGAACGATGATTCGTGTTCATATGCCAAACGTCAAAATTCAAGGACGAAATACCCGTGGGGTGCGCATCATTCGTTTAACGGAAAATGATAAAGTCAATCGCTTAACTTTTACCGAGCATGAAACCGACAATGAGAAAAAAGAAATATCTCCTTCTCAAGTAGAAGCAGAAAATGCTCTTTTAGAAGAAATTATTGAAGACGAAGAACAAATCAAAAACTTAGAACAGAATATGTTTGAAGAGGATGATTTGGAAGACGATTTCGAAGAGCAAGAGGATGACTTTTTTTAACGACTAGGTATCTTACTTGCTTTAGACGAGGCCTAAAATAGAGGACAAATCGAAGAAATAAGTTATTAAAACCTAAGGTCGCTTACGCGGCCTTTTTTTTTCATGGCTTTGGGATATAATTGCTTTTAGAACTGATGAACCAATAAATAAGTGGAAATTAGAAAAAAATTAAGTAATTTTATCATAAACAATAATATAGTACGTTATAATTAATCTATAATCAAGGCTTACCTCATCTTCGTGAAGTGACTGTTCATGGCATCTAAAATTGATAGGAGATGAGGTAGGTTTTTCCAAATATGGCTTGAAGACCTCTATTCGTTCAAGAATTTCGAATTTATATAGGCTCCATGAGCAGTCACTTCATATTGAATGAGTACTCGTTTTTCAAGTCTTTAGATAATTCTCCTATCCCAAGACTTAGGATTGAACTCCTGTGTCTTCCCTAACATTATTACGATAAAATCAGAAAACTCTTGCGTTCTACCTATGGATAGGTACTAGTCATGGAAATCCTATTTTGGAGACTAGCTAAAAAAGACAGTGAGTTTTTTCTGAGCTTAACTAAAGTTACTGAAAAGGAGAATAATATGTCAAAGGCTCTAAAGATAAAGATCCTCTTAGTGGGAACTCAAATTAAAAATAAGGTAGTTCGTCAATTGCTTGGAGGAATGAGTTCACAAAGCTGGACCAATAAGCGTAAACGCGATTCTTTTACGGCGGATGATTTGATCGTTTTAAGCCAAGCCACAGGGACTACATTGGCTTTCATTCATCCTCAAACCCATTTACCCATTGTTACTTTCGATATCGAGGATTTAACGCCTCGAGTGCGTAAGATTTTCGAAAAGAGCTGTTTAGAACGGAATAAAGAGGAAGAATCTCACCTTATAAGTCTAGAAAACCGAATCAGTTCTAATGAAAGGGATTAAGAGAACGTAAGAAACTTTCTTTTCTTAAAATTCCTTGCTTCTCCTTATTTTCTTCTTCTTTCAACATTTGTGTCTCTTTGCACAAAGTGATAAATTTAAATGAATAATAGAGAAACAAGGAGATTTGTATGCTTGACTTGAAATTTGTCCGCGAAAATCCGGATCTAGTTAAAGAAAATATGGTCAAGAAGTTTCAGAATCACAAACTTCATTTAGTGGATGAAGTAATCTGTGATGATGCCGCTTTACGTCGCACGCAACAACAAGCGGACGAACTTCGGGCCAAACGCAAAGCCACATCGAAGAAAATTGGAATGTTGATGGGACAAGGCAAAAAAGAGGAAGCCGAAGAAGCGAAAAAAGAAACAGCTGATCTTGGAGATCAAATTGCTGAGCTGGCTAAAAAAGAAACAGAATTGCGTGAATCTGTCCTGAATGCCATGATGCAAATTCCAAACATGATCGATCCAAGCGTTCCCATTGGAAAAGATGATAGCGAAAATGTCGAACTGGAACGCTTTGGAGAGCCAGTTGTTCCCGATTTTGAGATTCCTTATCACACCGAAATCATGGAATCTTTAAATGGAATTGATCTTGATGCCGCTCGACGGGTGGCTGGAAATGGATTTTATTATCTCGTAGGCGATGTCGCTCGCTTGCATTCGGCTGTTCTTTCTTATGCCCGTGATTTCATGATTGATCGTGGTTTTACTTACGTCATTCCACCTTATATGATTCGCTCAAATGTCGTAACTGGTGTCATGTCTTTTGCCGAAATGGATGGCATGATGTACAAAATTGAAGGCGAAGATCTGTATTTAATTGGTACCTCTGAACATTCCATGATTGGACGCTTTATTGATCAAATTTTGGATGAAAAAGAATTGCCTTATACTCTGACTTCCTATTCCCCCTGCTTTCGTAAGGAAAAAGGTGCCCATGGCATCGAAGAGCGAGGAGTATATCGCATTCACCAATTTGAAAAGCAAGAGATGATCGTTGTGTGCAAACCTGAGGAATCAGCTGATTGGTTCAAAAAACTGTATACCAATACCGTAGATTTTTTCAGAACGCTCGATATTCCTGTTCGTACTTTGGAATGCTGCTCGGGTGATTTAGCGGATTTAAAATCCAAATCCGTAGACGTGGAAGCTTGGTCTCCTCGTCAACAAAAATACTTCGAAGTGGGTTCCTGTTCGAATCTAACGGATGCCCAAGCGCGCCGTTTAAAAATTCGTGTAAAAGATGATAAAGGGCGAAAATATTTTGCACATACTCTCAATAACACCTGTGTAGCTCCTCCTCGGATGTTAATTGCCTTCTTAGAAAATAACATGCAAGAAGATGGAAGCATCAAAATTCCAGAAGCTTTAGTCCCTTATATGGGGGGAAAAACGGTTATTGAACCAGCTAAACCAAAAGCCTAAATTTTGGATCTTTAAAGAGCTTATTTGGGATTGAACGATTTTGTTCAGTCCCTTTTTTTAGTGGTTAACCACTAAAAAAGGTGTAGAGCAGATCTTTGGTCCGCTTTACACCTGAATTTTATTGGCCTGTCCCAGGTTCGGGATGAGGAGTAGGGTTATTGCGATCAATCGCTGAAGCGCTGGCCTCATCCGCTGTGGATTTAGTGGAAGAAGTCACATCGTGATACACAGTTACTCCTGTTTTTGGAACATAATAAGTAGAAATATAAGTCATATTTAGAACAAGTTGGCCTTGGGCGTTACGTGAGAGAGTACCCGAAACTTGGGCATTGCATCCACCAAAAGGAATGGTGAAGCCTTCTAAGACGATATATTCCTTTAAATCTTCATTCCAAAGAACTTGCTCTTCTTTTCCAGAACCATTAGAGACAAGGGCTTCTGGTAAAATTCCATCTACGGTAATTGGAGTCTTGTTTGCAATCAGCACACTTTGATCCTCGTAAACTTGATCCACACTCATCGAAGTATCCTGAACTGTACTAGCTGGATCATCTTCAACAGAAGGAGTGGGGTCTTGTTGTTCTGGGGTGGGTGTTGGATCAGGCTGTGGAGCTGGAGTTTCTTCTACGTTTGGAGTTTCCTCCTCTACACTTGGAGTATCTACAACTGGAGTTGTATCTTCACTAGGAGTTACAACATCGGATACGCTTGGTTCTGGATCAGGCGTAATAGTTGGAGTACTTAGTGTAGAATCCGAACTTGGCGTAGTAGAAGTTGTCGATTCACTTGGGGTAGTTGGCGTGGTATTTTGAGTTGGTGTTTGATTGTTTGGAGTCGTCTGCCCTTGATTTATTGTGGGATTGGTATTGTTTTGATTATTGGTCGTACTATTTGGCTTCGTACTGCTTTGAGTAGAAGACTTAGAAGTCGTACTTTGTGAAGATTTCGAGGTGCTTTGCGTTTCATTTTTTGCGATTGCACTAGAAGTATCAAGAGGAATGGTAATGGTATTGGAAGTCACATTGTCCTGGGTTACCTTCATGGTATATTGGCCAGGTTCTGAGGCTTTAAACTTAATAACTCCATTTTCCACCCAAGATTCTCCACCTGAAATTTCAATGGAATTGGGATCAATGGAAATGACAGGTTCGGTTTTGACATCGATGACAATTGCCTTTCCCGTCACCATGCTTTGGTTGGGTACTACGGATAGCTCAATTGCACTCGCTTTTGAGCAACCGGCTAACAAAACGCCTCCTAAAAGAAGAAGCGAAAGTTTTTTAAATTTCATCAGTTTTCGGGCTGAATACTCTTGACTTTTGTCATGAGAGAAAGTGCCCGAACCCTCCTTTCTATCTTTAAGAAATTTCAATCTTCGAGATCAAAATCCTCAATTTATCTATAATATAAGAAGAACTTGAGAGTCGTAAATTTTATACTTGATAACTTTAAATCATTTTAATTTTCTTTGAATTTCGGCCCTAAATTCTATCTTTAAAAGATTTATTATAATCTTTTTGAGATTTTATCTGTTTTATTTTAATTACTGAGGAAGTTATATGGTGGAATTTTTCCAAAATATAGGGTGGGTTCAAAAGA
>JAAVAY010000112.1 GCA_014803815.1 Allobaculum sp.
ATTCCCGCCGACAAAGCGTGTTTGATGATCACAGGATCTAACATGGGCGGAAAAACCGTTACCTTAAAAACGATTGGCCTATTTCTCTTATTGGCCCACAGTGGCTTTCCGGTTTCAGCCCATAGCGCTATGTTGCCGCTCTATTCCCAGTTTTTCTTCGATATTGGCGATGAACAATCCATTGAACAAAATTTATCGACCTTTTCTGCCCACGCCCAAAAGCTTGGTCGCATTACCAATTTAGCCAATCAAGATACGTTTGTCTTGTTGGATGAAATTGGCAATGGAACTGATCCTTTGGAAGGAGCTAGCTTAGCCCAAGCGGTCTTGGAAGATCTCATGGAAAAAGGGGCCACCGTATTAACCTCTACCCACTACAATCAAGTCAAATCCTTTGGAAAAACCGATCCCAAAGTGTTAGTGGGCAGTGTGGAATTTGACCTAGATACCCTTAAGCCGACCTATCGCTTTTTAGAAGGAGTGAGTGGGGCGAGTTGTGCCTTTCACATTGCTCGTCAATTCGGTCTCTCCCAAGAGATCATGGCTCGGGCGAGTCAGATTAAAGAGGACAGCGAGTCCGAAAATGCACGCCAGCTTGAAGCCTTAGAACACCAACAAGCCGAAGTCCAAAAACAAAAAGATCGCTTTGATCAACTCATCGCCAATGCGCACGAACTGCAACGCAAAGCCCAACAAGATCAAACCAAATGGGCCGAACAAAAACAACGCTTGGATACTGAATACGCCCGTGAACTCGAGGATATGTTGTATGAGAAAAAAGAGGAAGCCAAACAAATCATTCGCGATTTGAAAAAGTCGACCCATAAAGCTTCTCATGAACAAATCGATCAAATGGCTAAGTTGGACGAGTTGTATGAAGGTCAAGAAGGCCAAACTACCCCTTCTCCTGAACAAACGTTAAAAGTGGGCGATTACGTCCGTATTGCCGCTTTAAATAACCATGGCGAAATTCAATCGTTGCGTAAAGACAAGGCCATTGTGATTGTTAATGGGCGCCGCGTCACGGTTGAGTTGGAGCAGCTGACCCCTATGTCCAAACCCCAAGCGCCCAAATCTCCACGTCGCACCAATCGTCCTGAGCGTTCTTTTAAAGCTTTTCCTATGGAGCTAAACATCATTGGAATGCATGTCGAGGAAGGCATTGAAGCCTTGGATCATTACTTGGATCAAGCTGTCTATCATCGCGTCAAAAATGTGCGCATCATTCATGGTATGGGAACTGGCGCTTTACGCAATGCGGTTTGGGAGGATTTGCGTAAACATCCTCAAGTCAAAGGCATCACCTCAGGAGGCCCTAGTGATGGTGGACTTGGAGCCACACTCGTGGAACTCAAATAAAAAAAGAGGAAATCCGTATGACGCAAAAGATCACCCGCATCGATGAAACCTATCCCCTCGATCCCCTTTTTATGGTCGCACCAGCTTCAGAGCTTCAAACTTTAAAGCAAGAGCTAAACCTTTTGCCGGCCGGCTATGCCTGGATTGAACCCCAAGAAATTCTTTCCTTTCGCCACCAGTGGGCCGCGCTTTTAGTGGAACTTGGCTTTGTGACGAGTGAAGACAAGGCACTTTCCATTTTTGATGCGATGTATCAAAAAGATTCAGCGTATTTTATCCACCATCTCTATGCCATCAAATCTTTAAAGGACAACCACTTGGCTTGTAGCGTCGGGCTTTGGTATGGCAGTGCCTTTTTAAACCATAAGCGTATTCATTGGATGATGACTTCGCCGCAGGATCAACACCAAGGCTTAGCTAGAGCCGCTTTGAAAAAAGCGATGAATTCTTTGGCCCAAGAAGAGCCCAATCAAGATCTCTATCTTTCCACCCAAGCTGCTTCTTGGCCTGCCATTGTATTATATGAATCCCTAGGTTTTCAGCCCTACTTAGACACGTGTTCTAAAGTCAGCGCTAGCGAAAATCAGGCTCGCTGGAGAACAGCCAAAGAATTAGTTCTGACTCGTCAAGGAATCGTCATTTAACCTGCCCATTTCAAAAGCCAGAATCTTTTTTCCTTCTAGAGATTCTGGCTTTCTCTTTTTCCACTCTTCTTTCGAGCCTCTCAAAGTTGAATTCGTTGCCACCTCAGCATGGATACAATGTAATGATAGATTCTCCATTTAGGATAATAAAATCCTTCTTTTCCTGTTGGTGTAGCAGTATCAATGGCTCTTTTTCTTCGTAGCGGGTAGCTCCTTATACATCGCCCTAAGCAGATCACAGAGAAACTTCTTGTTCTCTACATCGTCCACAAGTACCATTTCTTTCGCCCTAGTATAGGGAAGTTCCATTCTCGCGCTTGGCATTCTTGTCAGTGCAGATATTGTGGATTTTACAAGGAACCGGTCGTCGTAAATGCCACCAACAACCTTACCTCGATAGTAGAGGATATATTCCCCCATCATCGCCCGATAGGAGATATCCTCTAGTTCAGAGAATTGCTCTAAAATAAAATCTAAATACCCTTTACTCGATGCCATACTACCTCCATTAGAAAAGAGATCTTTCCTTCTTATCTTTTTTAAAGCGAATTTTCCAGAACTCTAGGGCTATATCCTTCATCTGTAGATAGGGAAGATCATATCCTTATAAAAGTCCGCCTTGCTTTCTCAAGCTAAATACATCTTAACTTCATGGCTTTTGATTCGCTATACTTGGGAGCGCTTTAGTCCTAACTCGATGTGGAGGATGCTCCATACAAAAAAAGGAAAGAACAATTTACTGTCCTTTCCTTAAATTTCTACTTATTTTGAGCAAAGAATGCCAAGGCAATCGCGCCAGGGCCAGCATGGGTTCCAATGGTTGGACCAACCAATTGATAATTGGCTTCATCTTTGTATTGGTCAGAGAGAAGGTTGGAATCCGCCACATATTTTTTCAAAAGATCATCGTTCAGACCGGTATATCCCAAAGTAGAAGGATAATCAAAAGCGATACCACCTGATTTTTCGATCATTTCATTCAACAAATTGTTGGCCTTTTTGGAGCCACGAGCTTTACCAAGCATTTTGACTTCGCCATCTTCTACTGCGATAACTGGACGAATAGACAACAAGTTTCCAATGGCTGCTGCTGCTGCCGAAATACGTCCACCTTTTTTGAGGTATTCTAAAGTATCCAGTAAAGCGACCAGACGAACGCGCTCTTTTTCTTCTTCAAGAATCTTCGCAATTTCGGCTGCGCTTAATCCTTGATCCGACAGTTCAAGAGCACGACGAACTAAAATTTGAAGTCCAAGGCATACTGTCATGGAGTCGATCAAATAAACATTTTCGAGATCCGCAATACCGAGTTTAGCCGATTGATACGTACCCGAAAGTTTCGAGGATAGGGTGATGAGAAGAACTTCATCTCCGTTTTTTTGCGCTTCTACAACCGCTTCTTCAAAAGCTACTGGAGAAGCAGCACTCGTTTGAGGAAGGGTATCTTCTTCAATTAAGCGGTTATAAAATTCTTCGCGAGAAAGATTCACACCATCTTGGTATTCATCGTTTCCAAAACGAACATTTAGAGGGACCACATGCAAAGAAGGATGGAAGGAATTTTCCAGTTCCGAAGAGGAGTCAGTAACGATTTGTACACTCATAGTTGCCTTTTGCTTATCCACTTTTTTTAGATAAGCTTTCCTTTCTTTTTGGTTTAAGCCAAGAGAAAGATTTTAAAATGACTTCCACGCGGTTATCATTTCATCTCTAGGTTTTCGTCTTTAAATTGAGCGTCCTTTGGGTTTCATCTTTCTTGGTCAACGTCTTCCATACTCCAAGAAATCCAAAGCATAAAGACGCTCAACCCTTTTCAAATCATCGCAAAATAGAGTTAAAAACCATACAATTGTGCCCGAAAAGTAAATTTTTTGATTTCTTCTTGAAAGCCACAAAAGATAAAGAAAAAGATGGGTATAAAGAAGAGAAAGTCTTAGATCGAGATAGAAAAGATCATTAAAAAAAGTTGATTTCAATCTAGAAGCGAAAGAGAAGAAAATGGAAGTATAAAAGGAGAATGCCATGCCACTCACTAAAGAGATTGAAGATAAATTGGCTTTGTTACCAGATGGACCGGGGTGTTATTTGATGAAAGATGGCGAGGGTAACATCTTATATGTCGGCAAAGCCAAAGTGTTGAAAAATCGTGTTCGCTCTTACTTTCATGGTGAACACAATCACAAGACCACAAAATTGGTCGAAAACATTCAGGATTTCGAGTTTATTCGGACATGGACCGAAAAAGATGCACTGTTATTGGAAATCAATTTGATTAAAAAGCATCATCCTCCCTTTAACATCGTCTTCATGGACGACAAGATGTATCCCTACATTGAAGTCACAAAAGGACCAGAGTTTGCGGTACGCATTATTCGCAAAGCCTCGAATAAAGACAGCGATATCTTTGGACCCTATCCGCTTTCCACCTATGCCTATGATGCGGTGAAGCTACTCAATCAGCTTTTTCCCAGTCGAAAATGCCGTACGCCTAAAAAAGCGCCCTGTCTGTATTACCATATGCATCAATGCCGCGGATTTTGTTTTCAACCCATTGATGAAAAAGCGGCTTTAGAGGATCGCGAAAAAATCATTCGCTTTTTAAAGGGATCAAGAGGGGAAATCAAAGCTGAACTTGAGGCCAAGATGCAAGAAGCCAGCGAAAAAATGGAATTTGAACGCGCAGGCGAAATTCTCCAGCAAATCAAGGCCATTGAACACATCCAACAAAAACAAGCCATCGACTTTGATCCTCATCAATCATTCGATGCGTTTGGTTGGTTTGCGGATAAAGGTTACATCTCTATTCAAGGTCTCTTTGTGCGAGAAGGAAAACTCCTAGAACGTAACATGTCTATTAGCCCTCTATACGACGATCCCCAAGAAGTTTTTTTGTCGTATTTGGTACAATACTACAAAGATTCTTACCATAATGATAAATTACCAAAGACTATTTATGTTCCCGAAGGAACTGACAGTGCTCTTTTAAAAGAGACTTTTTCCACAAAATTTGTGACCCCAAAACAAGGAGAACGTCTCAAGCTTTTAAAACTAGCTCAAGAAAATGCGAAAGAAGCGCATCATCAAAAATTTCAACTGACCTATCGGCGCGATCAAGATTTACAAGCGGCTAACGAGCATTTATCCAACCTCTTTCATAAACCCATTCATACCATCGAACTCATCGACAATTCGCATTTAGCAGGCACTAACAATGTCTCTGCTCTAGTGAGCTTTAAAGATGGCAAACCTTTCAAGGCGGGCTATCGCCACTATAAGCTTTCTCAATATCGTTCCGATACCGATACCATGAAAGAAGTCTTATTTTCTCGTTATGGAAAAACTTCGAAAACAGCGCACCCTCTTCCCGATTTATTTATCGTGGATGGAGGGATTCCTCAAGTCAAAGCAGCTCTAGAAGTACGAGATGCCTTAGGCATTCCTCTTTCTATTGCTGGCTTAGTAAAAGATGATCACCATACTACCCGTGCTTTCATTAACGAGAACCTAGAAGAAGTCCCCCTAGAAAAAACAGATCCTTTGTTTTTTCTTTTAACGCGTATGCAAGATGAAGTTCATCGCTTTGCGATTACGTATCATCAAAAATTGCGTACCCAAGGCATGACAAAATCTGTACTCGATGATATTCCAGGTCTTGGACCAGCGCGTAAAGCCAAGCTGCGCAAAGCTTATCCTTCTTTAAAAAAGATGAAAGAAGCGAGCTTAGAAGAGCTGTCGGCTTTGATTCCTTTAAAAATAGCGGCTTTAGTCTATGAACGACTGCAAGAACAAGGACTTAAATCAAAAACCAAGTAAACCTCTAAAAAAAGAGAAAGTCACAAGACTCTTGGCCCATGATTTCGGCTTTTCAGACTGGCATATCTTTAATATTGATTATGGAAAGGAGGAGTGAAGAATTTTCCATGCTTTAAGTTTAAAGATCAAAAACGGCCATAAAAGAGCGTTTTTGTCCTTTTAATGGAAAACGCAATTCACTAGATCTTATGAACCATGACGAATTATCAATGCGGGTAAAAAGGGCTAGGCTAGGGGTGTTTTTGGTCTGCTTCGCCTTCATTTCTATTTCCTTTTTCATCTTGCAACAGCGTTCGGATCCACTTTCTCGCTATCCATATGGAACCGTAGAAGAACGTGAAGTTTTATCGGATACCTTAGATGACTCGCAAATCAACATCTTAATCAACGGCCAAATCATGCCCGATCAAGTCCTCCCTTTTGTGAAGGCGGATGGATTCAATATTCTCAACACTCTCTATTATGATATGGCCTCTAAAACGCAGACGGCGGATCCCACGTTTATCGTTCATTTTGTAAATCAATATCGAAATCGCTTTGACTTGGATTCGTTACAAAATATGTTATCGTGGCTTTCTTATGCCGATGCGGTCGCTTACTTTGAATCCAAAATTAGCTTGCCGCTTGTCGCTGACAATCCTAGTGAACTCGATGCGGTTTTAACGCCGCAAAATACGGTGGTATTTTGGCGCCCCTCCGATTTAATGGAAATTGCTACGGGGATTTCTTTACGTCGCCAAGCGGCGGAATCGTTTTTAGCCATGCAAGCCGATGCCAAAAGTCAAGGCATCGATCTCATTCCCATCATTGGCTTTGTTCCCTACGATCAACAACA
>JAAVAY010000113.1 GCA_014803815.1 Allobaculum sp.
AAATGCACCACGATGGTTCGCATCGTTTCATCCTTTAAGGAAGGAAAGCCCGCAAAGCCAAGAGTTAAAGAAGCTAAAAAGGCTAGAGCGCAAAAAATTGCTAAGCCAAGTGTTATCCAATAGGCCGTTTTATTCTTGACCATAAATCACTGCCTCTAAATCGGCTAAGGCTTTGGCCCACTGGGCATTGGGTTTTACGTTGTATAACCGCTGATCCAAAACGTAGACCTTTCCTTCTTGCACCGCGCGTAAATGGCTCCAAATGGGATTAGAAAACAAAGCTTTAGCCATTTCTTGGGCCGTTTCTACATCTTTGCCTTGAGCGACATACAAGATGATATCGGGATCTTCCACTTGAATGACTTCCATCGAAAGGGAGGAAAGCCCCCCTTCTTGCGCGATGTTTTCGGCTTGTAAGTCCTGCAACATCTCCCCAAGCACACTGCTATCGGCTTCCAAAGCACTTATACCCTTGCCTGTTTCGCGTAAAGCCAAGACTTTCGGCGTAGTGGTCCGCTTTTTTTGTTGAATGGCTTGAATTTGGGTTTCTTGATTTAAGCCAAATTGAATATAGGCTTCTTCATTTTGGGTAATGATACATAAGCGTTTGAGCAGGTTTAAGTAGTCATCAAAGGAAGAGACATCAAAGTATACGATGGGAATATCCAAAGCGTTCAACGTATCCAAGAGGTCTTTTTGGCTTTCATTTTTGGCACTCGCAATCACCAAATCGGGCTTAGATGCCATAAGGGTTTCTTGCGCTATAGCTTTGACATCCCCTAAATCCGCCACACCTTCTAAATCCAAATCAAATGCAGTCCATGAATCGTGAGCGGCTGCCACAAGTTGATCTTGCCCTCCTGCATCCAAAAATGAATCCGTAAAGCTTCCAATCAATACGGCTACTCGTTTGGGTACTTCAAAAGAAACAAGGCGACCCAAATCATCCTCCATCGTAATAAGACTTTCTTCTTGTGAAAAAGAAGAGATCGCTTGGCTTGAGGAAGTCGAAGGACGACAGCCTAGTAGACTAAGCGTTCCCAAAAAAAGAAGTCCCCTTTGAAAAGCTTTGATAAAAGAATCCATATTTTTTTATTCCTTTTTGGTCTTTCTAGACACAATAGCCTCATTTTACTCGAAGGATTCCAAATTTCTCATCAAAAATCTTTCTCGGACTTATCCATACAAAAAGGCCAGCCTCTTTTTAGAAGCTGGCTCAGAGAGCTAGACTAAATAATTAGCGGCAATTTGAGCAATTCCATCTGGATTTTGACGGACCCATTCTTCAAAAGCTAAGTTTGAAGCTGTAATTTGGCGACCTAAATCCACAAAGAAGGAAGGCACTTGATCAAGAGGGATCACACCGAGTTCTTCACCCATCTTTTCATATCCTTGGCGATCGTCACCACCGACAAAAAGACCAAAACCAGCAATCGGTTGGCGATCCACAACTTTTACCGCCCCTCGTAACCCAATAGGAGCCACTTGATGAGTAGCACAAGATGAAGGACAACCGGAAATAAAGATCGCGGGTAAGGCATTATCAGCAATGTCACCAGCTTCTTCTACAGCTTTTAACACTTTCGACAACATGTCTTGTGAATCACGCAATCCCACTTGGCAAATCGTAGCTCCAATGCAACTAGTCGAGGCTTCAAAGGAATTGTGTGCGGCTTCTTTATCAATGATATCGAGAACTTTACGGGCTTCATCTGCAGTTAAGTTGATAATGAAGCTGCCTTCGTTAGGTTCTAAACGCATTTCGACTAGAGGCATGTCTTGAAAGGCTTCATCTAAAGCTTTTAGCGTTTGCCAAGAGGGAATGCCCCCTTTTGGATGGAAAAGAATGGCATATAAGCCATCTTGTTTTTGTTTATGGACGAGGTACGATTCCTCTAAAGGGTCTCCCTGAGGTTCTTTTTCATAGACAGGAATATCGACTTCGATATCTAAATGGCGCTCAGCTTTGACAGTTTCTAGTTCTTCGTGGAACGCTTTGCGAATACCTTCAGCTCCTAATGTTTCTTGCAAAAAGCGTGTTCTCGCTTTACGACGATTTTCATAATTTCCATGTTTGCGGAACATACGAATCATCGCTTCAGCATAGTAAAGAATGTCCTTAGGGTCTACATCTTTGGCTACTTCTACGCCAAGAAGGGGATCAATACCAAGTCCACCACAAGCCATGACATCAAACTTGCCATGTTCATTGGCAATAAATCCTAAATCGCGGAAAGTGGCATGGGTGCGATTGGCATCGTTATTGGAAAAGGCGACTTTCAATTTACGAGGCATTTTTTCTTCATCGATAAAGTCGATGAGAAAGTTCGCCATCGCATCGGCATAAGGGGTAACATCAAAATATTCTTCCTCCACCCCCGATAAAGGAGAACACATGACATTGCGCGGATAGTCTCCACCGCCCCCATACCAGATCACATTGACATCTAAGGCTTTTTCCATGATGTCCCATAGAGGCTCTAATTCCAGATTGTGAAATTGGACGGTTTGACAAGTGGTAAAGTGGATGGGCTTTACGTCGTACTTTTCAGCCATCTCGACAATAAAATGCAACTTTTCGGGGGTGAGCCGCCCTGCATTCATGCGCAGACGCAACATGCTTTTCTTTCCCCCTCGTTGGGAGTAGGTGCCATATTTTCCCGAAAAGCCTTTATATTCTTTCATATTCATTTTTCCAGTGAAGTATTCTTCAGACTTTTCCTTAAACAAGGGAAGGGTCTTTTTGAATTGTTCACCAGAAGCGGGTTCGATCTTCATCATTTTTTCTACCTCTTGAAAAAAGTATAGCGCGTCCCTGCGCTTTTCTTGGAACCAAGTCAAGAAAAACCAGAACCTCTTCACGTCCTAAAAGGCTCTAAGGGAAAGGAATTCAAAAAATTTAAACTTTTTCTTGCGTTTCTCTAAAAAGGGGTTTATTCTAAATGAGCGTTGCCCGGGTGGTGAAATTGGTAGACGCAGTGGACTCAAAATCCACCGGTAGTGATACTGTGCCGGTTCGAGTCCGGCCCCGGGCACCATTTCGAAAACAGTGAGTCAAGCCGAAAGGTTTGGCTCTTTTTTTATGTTCATCATAAAAAAAGCCGATCGGTGATCGATCAGCTGTGCCAAGTAAAGCGGATATATTGTGGTTCTTTGCTTTTCGTTTCAAAAAGAACCTCTGTTTCTTGATTCAAAGAGCGTCTTTCTAGCGTTTTATAATGAAGGCGATGAAAGAGATCAATGAATTCTTCTAAATGATCCTTGGGATATACGATTTGATGAAGGGCCGAGCAATTTTGAAACATGCGCGCAAATCGCCTTAAAGACGTTTTTTGAAAAGAGGCGAGATTGAGCTGGCGTAATAAAAGGCAATCCCAAAACATCTCTGTCATGTCCACCACACTTTTGGTATTCCATCCCGATAAATCAAGGCTTTGAAGCTTAGAACATTTTGCAAAAGTTCTATTCATGCTTTTAACTTGTTGGGTATTCCAAGAAGCTACTCTTACTTTCTGCAATTGAGTACAGCCTTGAAATAGGCCCATAAAACTTGTCGCTTTTTGGGTATTCCAACCTTCTAAATCCAAAGTGGATAAGGCTGCACAATCGGCAAAGACTTGATCTAAGATTTCTACTTTTGAAATATCCCAGTGACCAATAGAGAGCTCTTTTAAAACACTACATCCCAAAAAGGCTCCTTGGATAACTTCCAAGCTTGATGTCTGCCAATTTCCAATAGGTAATAGTTCGATGGCTTGACAATTGGCAAAGAGGCCCTCAAATGAGCGTACTTTTGAAGTATCCCACTGCGCAATCGGAAGCGTTTGTAGGGTTGTACAACCTGAAAAGAGATGAGACATATTGGTTACATTGGAAACATTCCATGGTGCGATCTCTAGAGTTTGTAAACGAGAACAATTCGCAAAGAGATAGCAAAGATTTTGGGCTTGGTCGAGTTTCCAATTGGAAAGATTGAGCTCCGTTAAACAATAACAATTGTAAAAAAGAAAACTGAAGTCTTGCACTTGACTGACATCCCAACCGGATAAATCTATGGATTGCACAGAGTAGAGGTTTTGAAAGAAGCCTTGGCAACTTCCCTTTAATATAAAAGGTTCGAGGCTTTCCACGATTTTAATTTGGTGGTTGTCGTCTTTCCAAGGAGAAACAAAGCGAGAATCGTTATTTTCAAAGAATCCGGCACCAATTTGAAGAAGACCACTTTCATATAACGTCCAAGGCGCACTTCCAAGATATCCTTGGGCTCGAATGGGTGAATTCATAAACATCTCTTTCTTGGCCGAAATGGCCATCTAGGAAGAAAACCGTTGCTCAAAAGGCAACGGTTTTTGGGTTTAAAAGATCAATTTCCTTCGCTCTAGACCTCCCCTTCTTTTTCAGACTCTCCTTTTTCGGCCTTGAGTTTTTCAGGCTCCTCAGAAAACGAATTAAACCAACCTCGAAGGGCATTTTGGGCTTGATCGTTGATCGTAGAAAGCGTGAATTCTTCTTTGGTAGGAGAAGCCTTTGGCGAATTGGGTGTTGACTTTGATTCTGGCCTTAAAGAGGGAAAAAAAGGGGATGGATCTTTGATTAATCCTACATCGGATTGGGACTCAGAGAGAAGACCAAGTACTTGGCTTTCTTCTTGGACCTGCTCTTGTCTATTGGCTTTTATAAAGAGTCGAATTAAGACTTCTACTTGCAGGCTCACTTGATTTTCGAAGTCATAGCGCGTCAAAGGAAAAGGTTTATTTGGCCACTCTTCATAAAGAAGCTGTTTTTGAAGGGGTGTTTTTAGATCCGTACAGGGTTCAAGTCTGGCCTTTTTACGTTTGGACGCCTCAGGGTGGCGCCTAGAACTTGGAATGTCGCGTTCTTTCAGGCTGTGTTCTAAATTCTCGCGTTGTTGGTATAGTCCTTGTAAAAGAGTACCGTCATACACAGCCGTTTTGCATTTTTCCTCATACAGCTCTTGGGCTAAAATTTGCGCACGTTCTTCGATTTTAGCTTCAATGGCGAGTTCTTCTTGAAATTCTTGATCTCCCCCTTCAATTTGAACCTCTAAGAGATCTCGAATCATCTTAAATTGGTCACGCTGAATGGTGCCTGCATATTCGTAAAGAGAAATAACTTCCACTTGAGGAAAGCGCTCATGGCCATTGGAAACCAAATCATAGGCCGAATGCACAAGAGTCTGACTTTCCAAGACGTGTTGTCGCTTTCCATGAAAAATATAGAGGCCTGTAATCTTATCCTCGGTATTTTTAGGCCCTAAAGAAAACAAATACTTATACAAAAGCGGAATGATTTTAAAGTCATGGACATCTTGATAATGCGTGTATTTGGCATCGGCAATGATATAGCGTGCGCCTTGCCAGTTTTGGCGTTTAATTCGAATCACATAGTCTGGGGTGTAGTAGCGTCCTCGAATGGATTCATTCCAAGATCTAGAATAGGATAATGAGACGGTGCGGTATAAGCCACAGATGCACGGTTTCCCACTGGCCTCTTCCCAGATTACGGGTTGGTAATAGAGGGTGATTTCCAAATCATCTTTTTGATAGACAAAGACGTTATTGATCTCAGGATTGCGATAAAAGGCATCCGCTTCAAGTTCATAGTGGACTTGGTGCGCCTCGATGCGTTGAAAGCCCCAATCCTCCAAACACTCTCCAAGCTTGGCGAGCACATACACCTCATAAAGCGTGGTGGTCTGCAAAAAGGAGCGCGTAAAGCGCAAATCAGCTGGATTGACCGAGCGCATGAAAAACCATTGTCGCATCGCTTCATAAATACTGCGATACACAGAAACGCTCAAAAAAGTCGGAGTAGGCAAGGGAAGCGTTTGAAGAGGAATCGTATGCACGGCGAGCTTATCTTGGTAAAGCGTATAGAGCCGGGTGAGCTTTTTTTGAATGGTTTCTAAGTCTTGAAGCATACTTTCCAAGGTTAGGCGCATCGATTTGGTCATGTAAGATGAAGACGATATCCACGTTTGGGTGTCTTGGGATTCGGTTAACACGGGCAATTGAGGCAATTGATTGGATATCTTGCCAATCGATTGCCGTAAATAAGGAATCTCCTCCATCGCCTCTCGAATAAAGGAGACAATCACTTGGTCTTCATACAGTTCGCTTTCGACTTTTGGGGAAAGCTTGGAAAAATCAGGGGCGACATTTTGAAAGCCTACGCGCAAGCCTTGTCCAGTGGGGACTTTGGTAAATAAATCTGGTCGCCGCATCAATTCTTGAACAGAGATCGCATCGAGTTGAAAATGGCCAATGACTTGGCGAGGTATGGTTTTGGAAGTGGCGACCACTTGTGGCAAGTCTTTTTCCAACAAATAGAGGATGTACTTCAAATGGCGCAATTTATCTTCCATAGAGTACTGATGTTGGACTCCGATAGGATGGGGACACAAAATATCATCTTGGTATTCATACAATAATTTCGAATTGTGATTGGCAGTAAACTGACCCATAGAATTGACATTAGAGGTATCCAATCCTGGTCTCACCATGATTTGAAAGTAGTCCGAAATCAATGTGTACGTTTTATGGCCAAGACGTACTTTGAGTAAAAAGTAGGATAACCCAAATGAGTTAGTAAATAATCCCTTTTGGGTAAAGGAATCATTGAGGTAAATGCGACCTGAGTTAGCACGGAAATTGGTTTCAATGGGATAGCCATTCAGTTGCATTTCCAAACTTTGGACTTGCTCCACTTGAGGACCTAAAAATAAAATTTCATATCTTCGATTAAAATAAACCTTTACTTCGGGGGGAGTGAGCAATTCGGATAAAGGCTTTTTTTGAGAGAGTGGATGCAAAGCCAAATCGTAAATCTTTCCATTTCCCGGATCGTCGAGCCGCAGTTTATAGCCCTTCATTAGCTAAAGAACTGGTAGTATTGCATCGCAGCGTCCCCAGCTGCCATGATTTGTTCCAGTTTCTGTTTTGACTTGACTAAATGGTTTTCCTCAAGTAACTTGCGAATGGCTTCTAATCCATTGCGGTAGGTTAAAGACGATCCATTGATTTTGGGCAATAAACGTTGTAAAACCGCATAATCCAATGCCACAGTTTCGGCGGATTGCTCTTCGGTGGCATGGAAGAGGCGAGCTCCTGCAATCACATAGGTACGAATGGCGCGTTGCGAGCGAATGGAGACGGGCATACCCGCTTCTTGAAACGCTTCCAACAGCTGTAGAAATGGCCATTCGTTTTCGAGCATGACCAAATCGCTTCCAAGGGCACCAAATGCATTTTCGAGTTGTTGTTGGGTTAAAGATTGGATGGGCGCAAAGGAATTGGAAAGTTCAATCAAGCGCATATTTCCCACTTCAGGCATCGAGATCACCCAAGCACGGTCTAAAAGCCGTGGCGATAAAGGTTGGCTGGTGTGATCGGATTGAATGGAAGCCATAAAATGTAAGGTGTTGGGCACTTGAACTTGAAAGTTTTGTCCCAAATTCAAGGTTCCACAAATCGCTTGATCCTCATTCATCGATAAGAAATCGGACCAATAGTATTCCATAGAAGATAAGTTGGCGTTATCCAAAAGCACAAAAGCGGGGAAAACATCGGTAGAATTCATTCGGCTTTCAGCATCGAGGATCAACAATAAGTCATAAAAATTAGGATTGGCTTTTTCAAAGGATTGACTGAGCGCATTGTAGTAGCCAATCAAGTCGCGCCGGCTACTCCATCCCTTTTCTACGCCCACTTGAGCAAAGCGAGTTAAATAGGGAGAATCAGGCAACAACGATTGCAACTCCTTAGGCTTCATCAATCCAAGATTTTCTGCGACAATTTCGCAGATGGTTGTTTTCCCACTTCCCGAAGGTCCGCAAAGCAGCGTTAAAAAGCCTTGAGAGAAACAAATTAAGAAATTTAAGATATCATTTTCGCTGTATTCTGGACGCTTGATTTGAATGGCTTGCACGATGAGAGGAACGAGTTGTTCACTGTCTAAGTGGGTGCGGGGAAGCGATTGTAAGCCTTGAGCGGCATACAAATACTTGGATTCGCGTTGTTCTCGTTGACGTCGTTCACTTTGGCTAGTCAAATGTGAAGCAATGAGGGTGTCAAAATTCATTTCCAATGCTTTTTGGGTGGAACGCTCTAAAATCGCATCCACTTCGTTTTGAAGAGTTTTCAGACGGTCTTCTAAAAAAACGATTTCTTGTTGTTTAGTTTCATGTTCCTGATGCAAAAATTCTGACTGGCGTTGCAAGTCTTCAAAACTTTGAACGAGATTGGTGTGATCGATAATCGCTTGTAATTTTTGTTCAGATTGCTTTTTTAGAACTTCAAGTCGTTCGATTTGTTGATGAGCTTCCTCTAAGCGCTGTTCAGGGTTTAAGCGCGCTAATTCTTGAACTTGCTCATTGAGTTCCTCTTTGCGCTCTTGTAGCTCAGCAAGTTCTTTTTTGCGTTTTTCTTCTTGCTTAGCGAATTCCCGAAAAGAGGGCAAATGCTCTAAAAAGACTTCGTCTTTGGCTAAAGCGTCTATAGCGGCACGAAAAACGGATTTTTCTTGTTGGTTATAAATGAGATTTCCGGCGAGAGTGCCCATTTTTTCTTCAGTTTGATCAAATAAGATATTGGTATCGAGAACTTGTAACAGGCGGTCTACGCGGTTTTGCGCATCCTCATCACTAAAGCGTCCTAACAAGGACCTCTTATAAATCGCAAGCATTTGTTGGGCATTGTTCATGTCAAAACGAAAGGCTTTGGGTCCTTTGGCTGCTAAAACCTCGCAGAAGTTTTCCATCAAGGCTTCTATCGAAATGCGATCGTAAGTATACGGAACAATTTGATCAGAGCTGCTGGTTTTTACATATTTACGAATAAAATAAGAATTCATCTGAAAAACTTGCAGATGGTTGTCCACACCATCTAAATAGCGAAAGCCTTTGATGACATGATGTTGGTTGCTCTGGGCATTGATCAAGCGGACGTAAAATTTTTCCTGATCTTCATCCCAACGGACTGGATAGGGGCCAATTAAAACATCAGGATTTTTGGTTTCCAACATCACCCGCATATCTTCTTTAAAGTCATTTAAAGTCAAATACACAATCGAATCATTTTGCCAATCGCCTTCTATACAATCCAAATCCACCACGTAATGGTAGCCAAGATCTTCCATATGCCGAAAAGCGGGATGGGGGAGCTTAGACAAATCCAATTTCCAAGAAGTTTGATAAGGTTTCCCATCAGGACGAAGGTTTTCCTGAAGATCTTTAAAGCTAAAGTCGATTAAGACATCATCTGTATTGGAAAAATAATCATCTACTGAAAAGAGATAGGATGCCGAAGAATATATATTGATATTTTCATAAAAAGATCCAGGGAGTAGTTTTTCCTTATCCTCATTCGTTAATTCGATAAATTCTCCATCCATCAATTTATACAGAGGATAAAAAAAGTAATTGAGGTAGTTAGGATTTTCAATCACTCTAATTTCTCCGAAATATGTTCCCATAAAAAGTGTCCTTTCTTATTCTCATTCCCATAAACGGGTTTGGATTTATTATAAGCATTTGCCTTTTTAAACTGAAAATTTTCAAAGTCTTCTTTCGCTTCTATCCTCTTTTTAGAGCAGATCTGCTATTTTTCACTCATCTTTTTTAGGCGGCTTTTTATCCTTTCAAGGATTAAAAAGTGTTTCCCTAAAATCATAAAAAGAATTTAAAGTAATAAAATGGTGAAACAACCTTATAATCATACATTTCCTAGTCAAGTGTAAAAAAAAAGCCAAGCATTTTAAACTTGGCTTTTTCAATTTTTATGATGTTTTTAATTTTAATTGAGACTGCTGTTTACATCTACTTTTTCATCGCGTACCACAACATCGTGAGCACCACCTTCGGTAATGGAGGTCGCCGAAACGAGCGTCACTTTCGCATTCTTTTGGAAATCGGGAATGTTAGTAAAGCCGCAGTTGCACATGGTATGTTTGATTTTGGAAATAGTCAATCCGACGTTATCCGCTAAAGAGCCTGCATAAGGAACATAGGAATCGACTCCTTCTACGAAAGACATTTTGCCTTCTCCACCCACATCATAGCGTTGCCAGTTGCGAGCACGAGCGGACCCTTCTCCCCAATATTCTTTCATGAAACTGCCATTGACCGTCACGACTTTTGAAGGAGACTCTTTAAAGCGTGCAAAGTAACGACCAAGCATGACAAAGTCCGCACCAAAGGCTAAGGCCAAAGTCATGTGGTAGTCTTGAACGATGCCTCCATCAGAACAAATGGGAATATAAACGCCTGTGTTTTCAAAATATTCATCCCGTGCTTTAGCGACTTCGATAGTGGCCGTAGCTTGACCACGACCAATGCCTTTTTGTTCACGAGTAATGCAAATGGAACCGCCGCCGATACCGATTTTAACGAAGTCAGCTCCAGCTTCCGCTAAGAACCGGAATCCATCTGCATCTACGACGTTACCTGCTCCCACTTTTACACTGTCGCCATAGGTATCGCGAATCCACTGGATGGTTTCCGCTTGCCAGCAAGAATAGCCTTCTGAAGAGTCAATGACTAAAATATCAGCTCCAGCTTCTACAAGCGCGGGAACACGTTCTTTATAGTCACGGGAGTTAATCCCAGCGCCCACGAGGTAACGTTTGTGGGCATCCAAAACTTCATCTGGATGTTCTTTATGTTGTTCATAGTCCTTACGAAATACGAACGCTTTGAGATGGCGCTCGTCATCTACAATCGGTAATTGATTGAGCTTATGATCCCAGATGATATCATTCGCTTCTGAAAGAGAAATGCCTTCTTGACCTACGATTAATTTGTCATAGGGAGTCATTACATCTTTTACTTTCGTGTTGTCCAAATCCACACGGGTTTCACGGAAATCACGAGAAGTCAAAATACCCACTAAGATACCATCTTTTTTACCATTGTCGGTCACAGCCATTGTGGAATGTCCTGTTTGACGACGTAATTTGATCACATCACGCAAGGTGTTTTCAGGAGAAACGTTCGAATCACTGCCCGTAAAGCCGGCTTTAGTGGCTTTAACTTGACGAATCATAGCCGCTTGGCTTTGAATAGATTGGCTACCGAAAATAAAGGCAATGCCTCCTTCACGAGCTAAGGCTACAGCCAATTCAGGACCGGAAACAGCCTGCATTACGGCAGAAGTAAGGGGAATATTTAAAGAAAGCGCTGGCTTCTCGCCCTTTTTAAATTTCACAAGGGGAGTCTTTAAGCTAACCTTGTCGGGCGTGTCTTCTGGTCCAGTGTATCCTGGAACAAGCAAGTATTCAGAAAAAGTACGAGATGGTTCCTTAAAAAAATGTGCCATTGTCATCCTCCTTTTTATTACTTTTTAAACTCAAAAAACATGGCTTTTTCACCGTGTCTTGATTTCAGCCTAAGCCGTCCACATCTCATTTTCTAAGCAAGCGCTCAGCCAATCAAAGAGCGGTGAAAATAGAATTTTTCTTATTGTAGCCATAGAGAGTTCGATGTCAAAACAGCTCAAT
>JAAVAY010000114.1 GCA_014803815.1 Allobaculum sp.
CAATGTCTGTCAAGGAAAATCCGAGTCGCTTATAGTGTTGAATTTTCAACATAGTATCAATTTGATCTGAGGTATAATAACGAAAGCCAGTTTCTAAATCTACTTTCATCGGTTTAAGTAGACCAATTTGATCATAATGACGAAGCGTTTTGGGACTACAATGACAGGCTAAAGACATTTTTCCAATCGTAATCATGGGGAGATCTCCTTTGCTTAAGCATCTCTAGTTTGAAGGATTCCCTAAGGGGAAAGTCAAGCACAAAAAAACGCTATAAATGAAAGAATTTATAGCGTTAACATGTTATTCGATATCTTTTGACGAATCGTTTGTTTGATTGGTATTGTCGGGCGTAGCTCGTTCTTCTTTGGACGTATTGGGGACAATGCGATCGGCGGCTTCTAGCCATTCTCGTACTTTTGCAAGTTCTGCTGGGAACGTACGGAAATCTTTGAGTTTCCATGTCCAGTTGTTCGCTTCGGGATGTTCTGGATCGTTAATGCGACCCACTTCTTTTAAACCAATGACATCTTGCATCGGAATCATAGCGATATCGGAATCCGAATCGATGGCATAATGAACAACTAAGTCATGGAAGGGTCGATGCAAGTAATTGCGTTTTTTGAAAAAACGGCGTAAAGCGATTTTACGGTTATTGATGAAATTCGAATAATCTTGTTCAAGAGTCGGAGTGTCATAAAAAGTGGTATAAATCACCGCTTTTTGCGGCGCAGGTCGTTTGAGTTTTTTAGTTTCCATACGATACTGCAATACATCCATCACCGGAATATCAAATTCACTTTCCAATTCTTTAAGAGTAGGCCGCATTTCTCCCTGATCTTCTGCAGTAAAGAGAACGTGAGGTAAGTCTTTTTTAATAAATTCCATTAAGGGACGGCCAGGGCCTTGAGCCCATTGGCCATATTGGGGATTGCGGTTTTCAGGAACTTTCCAAAGGAAATCGAAGCCCTTGAAGTGAATGATGCGAATGGCATCAAAGTTTCGAGCAATCCAAACGAAACGATTACGGAATGATTTGTAATCACTAGCTTTTAAAGCTTCAAAGTTATACATCGGTTTTTCCCACACCTGCCCCTTTTCATGATAAGGATCAGGTGGACAGCCCGCATATTGCTTCACAGTTCCATTGCGATCCACCATATACTCGTCTTTTTTCGACCACACTTCTGCACTTTCCAAGTTGACAAAAAATGGAACATCTTGCATTAAAAGCAAGCCTTTTGAACGAGCATAATCGCTCACTTCATCGAGTTGACGATAAAAGATAAATTGTAAAAATTGAATATAGAACACTTGTTCCACATAGTTACGTAAGACAACCCCCTGCAATTCAGGCCAAGTTTGGTATTCTGAATCCCAATGGGTCCACCCCTTACCATCGTGCAATTGGCGGAACAATTCATACACTGTCCAGCTATTGAGCCACCAAGCATCCTGTTTAAACTTTTCAAAATCGGCTTTCCATCTCGAATAGTTTTTACGAAACGCTTTAAAGGCACGCTGAAAGTAAGGTTCTTTAAATTGGCGGACTGTCTCATAATCTACAGCGCTCTTAAATTTATTACAATTGACCACACTGCTTTGGGTAAGAAGATCCATTTCCGCTAAGCGATCAATATTAATGTAGATCGGATCCCCCGCATAAGCGGAAGCCATGCTGTAGGGCGAGTTGTCTCCTTGTGTAGGTTGAAGAGGCAACATCGACCAAATCTTAATTCCCGCTTTGGAGAGTTCATCAATCATCATCAGTGTTTTCTGCCCTAAATCTCCAATTCCCTGATTTCCAGGTACGGAGAAAAGAGGCAACAAGATACCAGCTTGTCTTTCCATAAGTTGATTCACCTACTTGCTTTTCAAATACCTGTATTTGTCACAGCCATCAAAGAGAAGACTGTATCCTCTTAGGCTCCAAATAATGAGGAAGCTCTCTTTTTGGAGCAATCCTTCTTTATTTATTCGGAATAGAATAACTTCAAATCGCTTTCAATGATTTGAATCAAATAAGGACAAATACGTTCTATTTCCTCTTAGGCTGTTCCTACAGGGGAAAATTTTATCATGTTTTCGGGTAATTTTATCACGATTTTCGAACATTTCAACCGTATTTTTATAAAATATCTTCACATCATTTGACAAAAAATCAAAAAGTATCTTTTATTTTCCGCTTTAGGCAAAGCATAAGCCGAAGAATTTGGAGTGAAAAAACTAGGATAGTGAAATTCAAAAATAAATATTTCCTTTTAGGAGATAATTTTTAAAAATCTATAAAAAAAGAGCCAAACGTTAAGAGTTTAGCTCTTTTAAGTTGACTTTTTTTAGGATTCTTTTGTCACGGTGTCCAAGATGGCTTTCATGCGTGGAGCCAATCCATCTACTTTAGCCATAGGCATCGAACAAATCGCTACTCGAATTCCTTTGTTGACTTTTACCGTAAAAATATTTTCATCGATTAAGGCTTGATGAAATGCATCTCTAGTGGCATTGTCCATCTCTAAAGTCACAAAGAATCCTTCTTTATAAGGATAATGCTTTAAACCCACTTCTTGTGCCTGCTGTAAAAAGATCTCTGAACGTTTTTTCAACAAATCGACATAGCCTTGGCGCTCAGCATTGTAGGCTTCTTTGTTTTGTTCCATCAAATGCGCAAAGGCGACCATAGCGCCATTGTTGATGTTTGACCAAGTAGCACGAGCAGATTTTTCGAAAACCACCTTTAACTCATTTACGGCTTCAGGCGTTTTTCCAAGCACGATAGCCGCTCCACAGCGTAATCCATAGGCTGTCATCGATTTAGAAATGGAGAAAGCCACGATGATGGCCACATTGTCGCTAATCTCATCAAAGCAGGTGAAATAGTGCTTGGCATATCGCCCTTGATACGAGAAATCAATATAGGCGATGTCATTGATTAAGACCACCGAATGGGTTTTAGAGCATTCGTTTAAAAAAGCGATGACTTCTTTCCATTCGCCTTCACTCATGGAATACCCTGTGGGGTTATGACAAGGGTCATTGATGATCACCACTAAGCGATCCTGCTTAGCCATAACCTTCTGGCAGGTTTCTTTAAAGGAAGCCAAGTTAAAATGATCTCCTTCAAATAGCGAATATTGCGCAATGTCAATGTTTTGCATCTGGGCCATGAGCGCGTAGGATCCCCAAGCAATTTCTGGAATAATGAGCGTTTGTCCTGATTCTAAACAGTCGGTAATAGAAATGCTGACAGCGCCCGTTCCGCCAGGAGTCGCAATGACTTCTTTATATAAATTGGAATTGCCATCCAAGACCCAGTTGATCGCATCTTGACGAAAATCAGGATTTCCTACAAAACTGACAGCATATTTAGCCAAATTACGATTGTCTAGTTTCTTCAGGGTTTTAAAGAAGGTTTGCATGGTGGCCAATTGGCCTTCTTCGGTATAAAGCGAGCCGATGACTCCATCCACGACATTTTCCTCGCCATATTGGGCTTTGGCCGCTTTAGCTTGTTCTACCACCGCAAAAACGGTATCCACAATCGGCGTGCGATTGACACTGTCTTTTACAAAACTCATAAAATTTTTCCTTTCACAACATGAATTAATTTCGAATAGTATAGGTTCCAAGCCATTTTCGAAACACACAGACGGGAGCTAAGGTTCGAAATAAGGCTTCTACATTTTCCTTAGATAAATCGCCATCGGCTTGGATGTAAAAAAAGTATTCAAAGGGATGTCCTTTACGAGGACGAGATTGTAGGCAATCCATGTTTAAGCCAAAAGCCGCAATGACATTGATGGCTCGAGCTAAAAAGCCCACTTCACTTTTGACACTGATTAAAAAAGCGCCATGATCGCCACGGTGTTCATTTTCTTTGGCCGAAATGATTAAAAAGCGAGTGGTGTTAGAACTATCCGCCTCGATGTTCTCAGCCAAAATCTTCAAGTCATACAATTTAGCGTTTTCTTTAGCTCCAATTGCAGCCTTATGAATGTCTTGTTCTTGTGCAATGTATTGCGCGGCCATAGCCGTGTTGGGATAAGGAATGGTTTCTACCCCAAGAGCATCAAGAAATGGTTTAGCTTGCCATAGAGCTTGGTCTTTCGAGTACACCCATTGGATATCTTTAAGTTGGGCTTCTTGAATGGCCAATAAGCATTGTTCAATTTTGATATCCGCGATTTGATGAATATAAACGGGATATTGCATCAATCCATCCAACACTTCCCCAACTAAACCCGAGTTCGTGTTTTCAAGAGGTAAGATTCCATATTGGGCTTTGTGAGCCACTACATTTTCAAAGACTTGATCAAAGCTAGAGCAGGAAAGCTGAGTAGCCTCTGGAAAAAGATTGCTCGTCACGGAATGGGCAAAAGCGCCTTCAATTCCACAATAGGCTACGGTATTAATGGCCAACATTTCTCGTTGACGCTTTTTGGATAAATCCATCAGGTACTGAATCCATTTTCCAAAATCTTCTTTTAAACTTTTCTCTTGAATACGAGCTTCGTTTTTGGCAATAACTTGGGCTTCACGGGTGGCATCGAGTACGGGGATATTGTGGCTTTTTTTGTAATTGGCCACTTGTTCTACCGCGGCCATACGTTTTTCAAACAACTGGGCAAGTTCTTTATCAATTTCATCAATTTGATGTCTTGCTTCTTGTAATGCGTCTAAATTGTTCACTTTGATCACCTCGATCATGATACCATCCTGCCTCTTTTTGAGGAATTTGCGTCTAAAAACTCAATCTAAGTCTTAAAAATCTTGATTGTTTTGTCTTTTTTCCTTCGAAATTAGCTCTTTATCTCCTCGTTTCTCTTCCTCTTTTTAAATCATGACATCTATACAAAAAGATCTCGGTAAAATTGAGGCATTCCATCTCGATTGGAATCGATTTTCTTTTCATTATAGAAAATGCCCTACGATAAAAAGGTAAAGAAAGGTATAGTTCATGGAATTGATCGTCAATGTTCCTTCCGGGAAATATCCCATTGTTATTGAAAAAAATA
>JAAVAY010000115.1 GCA_014803815.1 Allobaculum sp.
ACTTGAATTAGATGGGAGGGATTGAATGCCAGACACAGCCCCTAAGCGTCTTCGTTTATCGATACGATTCGCTTTATATGCCATTCTTTTAACTGGACTCAGTTTAGGAATTTATCAGGGAATATTTACCCATTACATGAAAAATACCCAGTCAACTAAGGATACGTTGGCTTATGCGCTCAATGGGGAACCCCATTCCTCTCTTCAACAAGAGGAATGGCCCTCTTTCTCTTTTTCCTTCTTAAAGCTGAGTTCAAATGATACTTCTAGTTCTAGTCAAGAGAGTCAAAATTCATCCTTATACCCGACACTTGAAAACTCTATCAATACCATTTCCAATGCGACAAGTGAGTCTTTAGAAACGGTGGAAAGTATGGAAAGCCATGCTTCGCTTTCAGAGCCAGAAAAAATCGTATATACGAAAACCATTTTGCTCGATGCTGGTCATGGAGGCATCGACTTAGGCCAAACGGCTTTGGATGGAACCATGGAGAAAGACATCACTTTATCCCTAGCTCAAAAAATCAAGAAGAATTTAGAAGCTGCCAATCCCAATCTTCAAGTGCTGATGGTCCGAGAAAGTAATCAGCTCGACAACGAGGATAACAAAATTGGCTGGGAAGACTTAGTTTGGCGCCGCCAGCAACAAGAAGCGGCAAACGCCGACTATTTTCTCTCGATTCATACCTGCGAATCCATACAAGATGAATCAGGCTATGCCTTTTATCTCAATCCCGATGATTCCATCAGTTCGATTTGGGTGAATGCCATGCAAGATAATCTGCAAGAAAATGGATGGGGAAGTGCAAGAGCCATTGTAACGACTGACCAATATCCTTTACAATTGATTTCCATGGCTTCTAGTCATGCAGTCCAAATTGATTTGGGTTCAATGAGCGATGCCCAAGATTTAGCGCGGTTTCAAAGTGAAGAGTCCTTAGAAAAAGCCGCCTCGGCTATTGCTTCAGCCATTTCAACTACGATTCAAGAAAATCCTGAAGCGCCAGGATATGTGTCGCGTCAAGAAATCATTGAACAAAAGACCTTATCCCTAGCATCTCAAGATTGAGTGCATTTGGATATTAAAAAATGATCACTTCTTATTAAAATTTTCAAGAATCTTTTGGACAAAAAGCCTAAAGAAGAGGGAGGAAATCAAGTGTCAAAAAAAGCGCAACAAAGAGCCATAGGATATAGCTTATATTTTGGCTTTTTAGCCGCATTTTCGTTTTTAATTTATGGAACCCTTTTTATCAAAGCTTATTCCTCTTCCCCCCTCAATGGACCAAGCACCGTTGTAGACAGTTCGGGAAGTTCCAAAACTTCAAAGGACTCCCAAGCTTCTTCCATCCATCCAGCTGAATCCATTGTTTATACCACCTATCCCAAAGAAAATGAAACGGTCGCTACCGTTCTTTTGGATGCAGGCCATGGGGGGATTGATGGAGGAAATGTGAATAATGGAGTGTTGGAAAAAGATATGACTTTGGACATCACTTTAAAGGTAGCCGAGTACTTGAATGAACTCAACCCTAACATCGATGTTCGTTTGACACGTGACAGCGATGAAACGCCTTGGTTTGTAGATGAGCTATCGGATTTGAACTATCGTTTGGAGCAACAAACCATACAAAATGCTGATTATTTCTTTTCCTTTCATACCAATGCCTTTGATGATCCTTCAGTAGAAGGGGTTGTCTTCTTTGTGAATGAAACGGATATAGTTATGAATGAATTAGTCAACGATATGATTGCTAATATGAAAGCCATCGATTGGGCTCAAAATTATGGAGTCATTGATACTACTCCTTTACAAGTTGTGACAATGTCTGATATTCATTCCACGCTCATCGAGCTTGGCTACATGACTAACCCAGCTAATGCGGCGCATTTAATGAATGAAACGGAACTCAATTATCTAGCTAAGGCCATTGCGGCTACTATTTCAGATTACATCATGCAACATCCTGATGCTCCACAATATGAAAAACCGCAAGCACAAAAAGATTTGGAAGCCTCGATGAGTGAGTCGAATGTGAGCGGTCAACAAAGCTCTGTAGATAATGCCGCGGCGAATGCTCAAGCACAAGAACAAGTCAGTCAAAGCAGTGTAAGCCAATAAAAAAGGGGGCAACCCCTTTATTTCATGGCCGTAACAATTTTAAGATCTCTTTAAAATTTCGCCCAAGATCATCCACTTTTTAGAGGATAATCTTGGGTTTCTTGTTTTAGTCCTGAAATAGAGTAAAGGGAAGAATTTAAGATTTGAAAAATACCATTTATCCCAAAATGGAAGGAAAAAGAAAGCCCAGAATCTAACCACTAAAAAGCGGATGATTCTGGGTGAAATCTAAAGAAGACTTTGATTTTTTATATTCACTACAAAAATTGAGTTTTCTAAAAGAAGATTAATGGATTTCGGATTCTGTGGCTGGATTTTTTTCTTCGCTTTCCGAGGAACTTTCTTGTTCCTCGCCCTTTTGACTTATAGACTCTTCATTTTCCACAGGTTCCGATAAAGTCAAGAGAATTTCTTCAATACGATTTTTTTGTAAAGCGACCACAGTAGCTTGAATGGTACCATTTTCGAGTTCAACCGATTCGCCAAGAGTAGGAAAGCGTCCGAGAGTTTCGATGATCAAGCCACCAATAGAATCAAAGTCTTCACTCATTAAGTTGAGATTTAACTCATCGTTTAAATCGTGAAGTGACAAATATCCTTTGACTTTAAATTGATAAGGAGCCACTTGTTGAACATTTTCGTTTTCCTCCTCATCGAATTCATCTTGCACTTCTCCGACAATTTCCTCAATGATATCCTCAATCGTTAAAATCCCAGCGACTTCTCCATACTCATCTAAGACAATCGTCATATTGTATTGATCTTTTTGCATTTCACGTAAGATCTCATGAATTTCCTTGTTTTCAATCGTGAAATAGGGCTTGCGCAACAATTGACGTAAATCAAAGGGACCATTTGGATCTTGAAGAATCAAATCCTTCATGTTGATGATTCCAATAATGTTATCAGGGCTGTCTTCATATACAGGTAAACGGGTATAGTGATCACGTCGATAGAGCTCCTGAAGTTCTTCTAGCGTAGTGTTAACATCGATCATAGTAGCATGAACACGGGGCACCATGATTTGACTCGCTTTTGCCTCTTTAAAGTCAAACACATTTCGAATCATGTTGTGCTCTTCGGTTTCAATGACTCCTTGTTCATGGGAGACATCTAAAATGGTGTGTAACTCACTTTCCGTGATGGAAAATCCTTCTCTCTGGGTATGGACCCCAAACAGGCGCAAAATCATAGAAGAAAACAAGTTAATAAACCAAATAATAGGGGTCAAAATCTTCATCAGGAACGAGATAATCGGTGCATACCATAAAGCCAGCCGTTCGGGATCGGCAGTAGCAAGCGTTTTTGGTGTAATCTCTCCAAAGACCAAAATCAAAAAGGTGATGAGAAAAGTCACTAAAGAGACGGCATATCCCCCAAATCGGTAAGCGACCATACTCGCAAGGGAAGCCAAATAAGTGTTGACTAAGTTATTTCCAATTAGGATGGCAGAGAGCATCTTTGGTTGGTCATTGATGACATTTAAAGCGATTTTGGCTCGTTTATTCCCTTCTTCTACTAAGGCGCGGAGCCGAAATTTTTTTACTGCGACTAAAGCCGTTTCCGCAGAAGAGAAAAATCCAGACAGGGCTAACAAAATAATGATTAAAACAAGCTCTCGAACCAGTTGACTATCCATCTTTTTCATCCTCTCCTTTTGGCTTTATTGACGAGTATAGCGTTGTTTCTGTATGAGAAGGAGTGGATTCTAATTCCAGAGAATCCGCCTCCTCTATAGATATCGTGGTATTATCTATTTTTTTAGGCATAGCTTCCCTAGTATGAAGGGTAAGGGCTTGTTTGGCAAGATCTCCGACACAACGACTGGCCATGATCAATCCTGCACTAGCGGGAACAAAGATCGCCGAAGGCAAAGGACCACCTGTTTGTACGGGGCCTGGTACTTCATTGGAGCATACCGTCCAAATCTTCTGGCGAATTTTGTTTTTCCGTTTCCACAAGCGCAAAATTTTGGCCATCGGATCGTTGGCCGTTTTTTCGAGTTCCTTAATTTCAATCTGGGTGGGATCCTTACGTCTAGCCATGCCCATACTCGAGATAATGGGAATTTTATGGTGTAAGGCAAAGGAAATAAGATCCTTTTTCGAACCGATCGAATCGATGCAATCCAAAATGTAATCTGGTTTTTGACTTTTGAGCCAATCATTCAAACTTGCATCATAAAATCCTTCGTATGTTACTACTTCAGCCTCTGGATTGATATCAGCAATTCTTGCTTTGAGAATCTCGGTTTTGGCTTGACCCACAGTTGAGTTCAACGCACAAAGTTGGCGATTGCAATTAGAGGCTTCTACTGTATCCTTATCGATTAAAACAAGTTTTCCCACACCACTGCGAGTCAACGCTTCGATGGCAAAGGACCCTACTCCTCCACATCCCACTACTAAAACACACGAATCGTTTAAAGCATTCAGCGCTTCTTGTCCATATAACAAAGCGGAGCGTTCAAGATGATTATCGTCTTCCATTTCCTGTATACCATTTTTCTAATTCACTTATGATTTTTTGCCGATCTTGAGGATGGTACCAATGCACTGCCATTTGACGGCGAAACCATGTCATTTGACGACGAGCATATTGACGGGTGTGAATTTTGATCTGTTCTTTTACACTTTCTAAATCGTCTCGTCCATCTAACCATCCATTAAATTCTTTATAGCCGATTCCTTGAAAACTGTTCCCTTTTCTGCTTGATGGATTTGAAAACAGTGTGCGCACTTCTTGAGGAAGGCCTTGTTCAAACATTTGATCCACACGTTGATTGATTTTTTCAATTTCCTTCTGGCGATCATCTTTTAATCCGACAAGGTAAAAATCATAGAGTGGTTCATGGTTTTGCTTTTCCTCACGTGTAGTTTTAGAAACCCCAAAACAAGCCATGGTGGCAGCCCGCAACAAGCGTTTGCGGTTATTAGGATGAATCTTTTCAAGAGATTTTGGATCTTTTTCTTGTAAAAGGACCACGAGTTCCTCGTTGCTTTTGGAATCAAGCTGTTTGGCTTGATCTTGGCTTTCTTGGTCTTCCTCATCAAAAGTGTAATCGTATAGGGCCGCTTTGATATAAAGACCCGTTCCGCCACACAAAATGGGAACTTTTCCTCGACTGGTAATATCGGCAATTGCTTGCCGACAATACATTTGAAAGGCTTTGACGTTCCAATCTTGACTTGGCTCATACACATCCAATAAATAATGGGGAATTCCCTGCATTTCTTCAGGGCGAATTTTAGCCGTTCCAATATCCATACCTTTATAAACTTGCATCGAATCAGCGGAGATCACTTCACCATCAAGCACTTTAGCTAAAGTGATGGCCAAATCACTCTTCCCCGTTCCTGTAGGGCCGACAATTGCAATGACTTTATCCACGTTCAAACTCCTTTTCTAAAGCTTTGGTTGACATTGAAATTAAAGTAGGCCGACCGTGAGGACAATGATAAGGCTGATCACAATGCGCTAAATCCTTCAAAATTTGTTGCATCTCTTCTTGACATAAGTGGTGATGAAAGCGCACAGAATTGTGACAGGCACAAGTCGCGATCAAATGCCGACGCAATTCCTTCATATTGATCTCCTCGCGACTTTCATACCAGGCAAATAAATCGTTCAAAAAACCATCGCGTTCCACTAAGCTCATCCAAGAGGGAATTTCATGGAGTAAAGCGCCTCCGTCCTCACTTGGTTTGAAGACGAGACCATACGTTTTAGTTTGTTCATTGATGTGATCCAAAGAAGCTAAGAGTTTAGGAGAAAGCGAAATTCGCAACGGAATCATCAAGGGCTGTAGGATTGGGACTGGCTTTTCAAATTCGCGTTGTATTTTTTCAAAGTTAGCTCGTTCGGCTGCGGCATGTTGGTCGATAATGACCAAGCCTTCAGCGCTTTCACAAAGGATATAGGATTCTTTAAGCTGGCCGATGATCCGTAAGGTTAAGAAAAATTGACTAGCTTTTTTAGGCGTCGTCTTTTGTTTTGGAGTTTGCCCAGCTGGATACGAAGGAGTGGGACTCTCTTTAGCATTGGCCCAAGATGCATTGTCCTTTTTTTCGTCATCCAAAGAAGAAGCCATTGTCTTTTTGGATTCAAGGCTATTTTTGATTTCTTCCTGGACTCCTTCTTTATAAGAAGCACCCACTTCTTGAATGTGACTGGGATGCGTTTTCGCTTTCGATTTTCCCTCTAACCCTTGCAAATTGGGGTAGAGTGGAGCTTCTTTTGGTTGAAAAGAGGAAGATTCAAAATCCGCTAGACTTTCTTGGGCTTTGACTAAAACTTCTTCTTGTAAAAAAAGTGGTTCTTTTTGAGAAGAAGCCCAAGAAGATTTCTGGATTGATTTTTGAAGCTGATTTTGAAAGGCTGAAAAATCGGAAGCCGTTTCTTCTTTTTCAAAAGGATAGGATAAATCGGCTTGTAATTGGGTTGGACTTGAAATCTTTTCCTTGCCTCCAATTTCGGGAATCTTCATCTCGCTCACAAATAAACTGCGTAATGTATCAATGATCAATTGACTCAACGCCTCCTCTTTGGAAATACGAACTTCGTATTTATTGGGATGGACATTTACATCGATGAGTTGGTAATCTGCTTCAATATTTAAATAACAAATAGGATATCGATCTTTGGGCATAAATTCGCGATATCCTTCACAAATGGCTTTTAAAATCGGATACGAGCGGATCGTACGCCCATTTAAAGAGATATAAATATAGGATTTGGAAGCACGAGTGATGTTTGGTTGCATCGCATATCCACTGATCACAAAATCTGGAGTCTGGTTGTTAAATTCCACTGCCTCTGTAGCGGGTTTGGTTCCAAACATCTGATACAAAATCTCGCGCCGATCATTTTTTCCACTGGTTTGAAAGGTTAAACGGCCATTGTGTTTTAATGAAAAGCGCACTTCAGGATGAGCTAAAGCAATTTTATTGACCGCGTCTGCAATGATGGAAAATTCATAGGCGGGCTTTTTTAAATATTTAAAACGCGCTGGAGTCCGTTGAAAAAGTCCACGCACTTCAATGCGACATCCCCGCGGGCCGGAAGCTTTTTCATACGTTTTCAACTCTCCATATTCATAACTAATGCGGCATCCATCGTCCCCCGTGCTTGTCTTGACATTGACTTTGGCCACCGAAGCAATAGAAGGCAACGCTTCCCCACGAAAGCCCATTGTAGAAATAGCAAAGAGTTCTTCTTCGCTATGAATTTTGGATGTTGCATGGCGCTTGAAGGCCATACGAGCATCTTCATAACCCATTCCGCATCCATCATCTGTAATAATGATGCCATCAATTCCACCTTCAAACGCTTCAATGGAAATGGTGGTGGCCCCTGCATCCAGGGAATTTTCTACACATTCTTTGACTACATTAGCAGGACGATCCACAACTTCTCCTGCTGCAATCATATTGGTTAAATGTGGATCTAAAACTTGAATGATTCCCATAAAGCCTCCTTTCTTTTTTCTTATAGGCTTAAGTCTATTTACTATAGAGATTCTGATTGTTCTTTTAAATCATAAAGCACCGCAAGTGCTTCACGAGCCGACAAATTATCAATGTCTAAATCGCGTAAGTGTTCAATAAGTTGCATACGTCCTACTTCTTTTGGATCCATGACAAATAGACTCGATTGGAAATTTTGATCGGGCTGACTGGTTTCATATTGGTTTAATAAGTCCGAGGCACGTGTGATGACCATAGGAGGCAATCCCGCGAGTTTAGCGACATGAATTCCATAGGATTTGTCGGCTTTTCCATCCACCAAGCGGTAACAAAATTCGATTTCTTTTTTGCGTTCGCGTACTTCTACATGCACATTATGAATAGAGGGGAAATCTTGTTCCATCGCAGTCAGCTCATGATAATGAGTCGAAAAGAGTGCCTTTGAACCCAAAACTTGAACGATGTATTCCAACATGGATTGAGCAAGCGCCATTCCATCATACGTAGCCGTTCCCCGTCCAATTTCATCAAATAAAATTAGGGAATTTTTCGTAGCATGGCGAAGAGCATTGTTGGCTTCCATCATTTCCATCATGAAGGTGGATTTCCCCTGCAATAAGTCATCGCTTGCCCCAATGCGTGTAAAAATGCGATCGAAAATGGGTAAGACCGCTTTGCGAGCGGGCACAAAGCTTCCAATTTGGGCCATCACCACGATGAGGGCATTTTGACGCAACCATGTCGATTTTCCCCCCATATTTGGCCCTGTAATCAAACAAATCGTGGTATTTTGATCCATCTGCCAATTATTGGAGACGAAATCGGAGATTTGGGCTTCCAATATGGGATGTCGTCCTTCTTCTACATCCAAAATTTCGTCACTAAAGCTTGGGCGCGTATATCCCTTTTCATTAGCTAGTTCAGCTAAAGCACAAAGGGCATCAATTTGGGCAAGCGCTTTGGAGAGTTGATGTAAATCGACCAATTTTTCTTTTATGCGCTCAAGTAAGCTTTGAAAGATCTTTTCTTCCAACACAATTTTTTCTTCCTTCGCGCCTAAAATACGTTCTTCGAGTACTTTTAGTTCATCAAACACAAATCGAGTCGTATTGGCAAGTGTTTGTTTAGCATGATACCCAAGCTCGGGGGTGATATGCGATAGTTGGGTATTGCGTACCTCAACGTAATAGCCAAATACTCGATTCGAACCAATTTTCAAATTGCGAATTCCTACACGCTCCCGTTCTTTTTCTTCGAGTTCTTTTAAGGCCTCTTCGCTTTCATCAGCTAATTTACGAATGGTATCGAGTTCTTCATTAAATCCAGGAGCAATGTAATTGCCATCTTTAATGGTAAGAGGGGGCTCAGGCACAATGGCATTAACCAAGTGCTCGTACAAATCCTGACAATCGGGAACGTATTTG